>JAEUSQ010000011.1 GCA_016788705.1 Bacteroidetes Order II. bacterium | reverse complement strand
GTGTAAGTAAATTCCTGTGGCTTTACTTCTACACGTTCAATGGTCTGCTCTAAAAGCGTCCCAATGAAAAATTTAACGACCTTGTCGTTTTCCATTAAACGCTTAAAAACAACATCATAAATAGGGTTGGCAATAATCATTTATATTTTGGATTTAATGTATGATGGACAAAGCTAATCCTTTTCTTGATTACATAGTTCGTTTATTAAAGTGGTAGGCAATGTTTTACCGCTTCGCACAGTGGCAAATTTAGCTCCGCTGATTTTATTCTGAACACAAAATTGGCATCCAATACTTGATTTTTGTAGAAGGACGAAGCCCCACTTTTGCCAAGCGGCTATTATGTATTGTTTGTATTATCGAGTAATGCATTTAATTTATTGTCAAAATTTTTTGTTTCGTTATTAAGTTGAGCCGAAAACTGTTTATCAAATTACTTAACTGTCTTAATTATTTTCTATATTTTTACATCAAACTTCAGTAAGACCAACTATTTTAGCTCTTGTGTCCGTTTCGTGTTCTTGTCGTTCTATAAGCTCTTTTGTTTGCAAGGTTCTCAAAACTGTTAAAGTTGCCATTAAGTCAATTTTAGCATGATTAGATAGCAAAATTTGTGTTACGCTCTGCTTCTCCAAGGTCAGCCTATGAATACTTACAAGCAATACGAATTGAGCGTGTGTTAACTCATATTTCTCCAACGCTTTTTTGATTTCTCTTCGCCACAAGTTAGTAACTTGCTACAATAAAAATCTTGTACTTTTTTTTCTATTTTTTTCAAAACTAAAATTCGTATTTCTTACTTGCATTTTAATTTCTTTATATAATTTTTATTAACTTCAAACAACGATAAAAAGCCTTATCTTAATTTTAGCTCGAATCAATTTCGAGAATAAAAAAAGTCACAAAACCTGTCACTATTATCCGCATGCTAAAATTATTTACCTAATAAAGCAGGCATTTAAATATAATAAACGAATATATAATATGCAAATTTATTTTTTATTCTATTCATTAATATTTTTATCTATGTATAAACTTATACTATTAAATATTAAAACACTTTTTTATTACACTTTACAATAAAAAAGGCGTGTGAACGGGCTATGGATATACTATATGAATTATCCCGTGCAGTGCGCCATGATGAGCCGTTGAAGATTTAAATAGATTACAGATTTTAAGATAAGGCTATTTCGTAAATAGGGATATCTTTCTTCAAAAAAATCATTTAAAGGCAACTAAGTTCTTGTTCTTATTAAAGATTCTGCACAACAGAAAAATATTACGGCGAGGAGGGGAATACATCACTCATAAAACATCTATGTTAATGCTACCGCTTAAGCACGCAATTTACCAATATATTTCATTAGGCTGGGTGGTATCGCTGATAACAGGCTTTATACAAGGTAAAAAAGCCGAAACCAAACACCGTGGAAGGCGTTCCTCAAGCACAATACACATTTTTCCCAAACACAAACCCCTAAACTGTATGTCTATCAAAAGAACCGCTCTTGCACACTGGAAAGGTTCTGGTGCAGAAGGTACTGGTACCCTTACCACGCCGATGAGTCGTTTTATGGAGCATCATCCCTATTCATTTAAAGCACGTTTCAAAAACGAAGATGGCTCACTTGGCACCAATCCGGAGGAACTAATAGTGGCTGCCCATGCAGGTTGTTATGCAATGAAACTCAGTTTTGTACTGGGAGGGATGGGCTTTACACCAGAAGCATTAGACGTAAAAGGCACTTTGCACATGAACGAAGGCGTGATCGAGACCATCTATCTGGACGTAGAAGCCAAAGTTCCAGGTATTTCAGATGAACAGTTTTTGGCTGCCACTACCGATGCAAAAGAGAATTGTCCGGTTTCTAAGGTGCTCAATGCGGCCATTTCTTTGGATGCACGCTTGGTCTAAAGGCGTGCCTACATGCACAATACAACGGGCGCACCTATGTCAGATGCGCCCGTTTTTGTAACAAAGCAGTGCCCAAAAAACTTATACTTCCAGATAGCGGAGAAACGCTTGGGCACGATATTGCAAGTCTTCATCGGTCTCGCGCTCCCCAAAATCGGCCAAAACATGGTAACCATGATGCTCCAATACATGCCGGATTCTGCTCGCGTGGTTTGTGTTGAGCTTCAGGGTTACGCGCAGCCGTCCTTCCCAATCTAAGGGCGAATCGGTGGTGAGAGACAAAATTTTGCCATTGTTTTCTTCTACCAGATAAGCAATACGGGCGGGAGAAAAATCACGGGATTCTTTTGCCTCTAACTCCAATACCACCCCATCGGCCTGTACATTCAGGATATTACAAAACCAGTCATAGAGTTGCTTTCGCTCCACGAGGCCAGCATATTTTCCCTCCTCGTCTTCTACTGGAATGGTTGTGAGGTCGTGCAAAGACATCAAGCGGGCCACTTCATAGGCATGTTCGGTTTCCTGTACTTTAACCGGGGATGGAAGGTATTGTGCTTCGAGCGTTTCGTCCCAATCGCTTAGGCTAAGCAGTTGTTCTTCCGAGGCAATGCCTAAAAGCACGGTCTGATCTTGTACGACTGGTAAATGCCGAACCCGGTACTCCGAGAGCAACTCCAAGGCCACCTCTATCGTGTCATCCGGTTTGAGTGCCGGGGTTATGGGGCTTAACAATTGAGAGGCTATCATGCAAGTGGCCTTTTGTGTGTTAATGGTTATTTAGGGCCTATCCTTAGATGTACGAAAAAACGGCGATGAATGCAAAATTATTTTAGTCTTTTTTGGGTTTTATTTATACCAAAGCAGGCTCATCGGTTGGGATGTATTCTGGCAACGAGTTCAAAAGGCCATCTATTTCTTTGGTCAACTTGGGCGACAGACGGAAATGCACCCTTGTCACCAATTCGGATTCATCGGCATAACGGGCTTGGGCCATCACATAGGACTCATCCAAGACCTCGGCAGACTTATGGATATAGGCAACCGCACGGGTCATGTGCATGGGGAAATAGGCAATGCGCTCCACATAATCGCGTTCAATAAAGGCTTGGAGGCGGCGTTTTAGTTCCTCGATGCCCATTCCACGCAAGCCAGAGACCATCACCGCATCCGGAAATTGCTCGCGGAGGGCCATAAGGAGGCCCCGTTCCTCTAAGGCATCAATTTTGTTAAAGACCATAAGGGTGGGCTTTTCCGTCACGCCCAATTCACGGAGCGTTTCATTGACAACCGCAATATGTTGCTCAAAATTGGGATGATTCACATCCACCACATGTAGGAGCACATCGCTTTCGCGCACTTCGTCGAGGGTACTTTTGAAACTTTCTACGAGTTTATGGGGCAGTTTTCGGATAAAACCAACAGTATCAGAGAGCAGCGCTTTCCAATCTGGGCTGAGGAAAACGGTTCGGGTAGTAGAGTCCAAAGTTGCAAACAAGCGGTTCTCGGCAAGAACGGTGGCATTCGCGATGGTATTGAGCAAAGTGGACTTTCCGGCGTTGGTATAACCCACCAACGAGACCCGCCATTCTTGTTCGCGGTTTTTGCGTTGTGTGGCGCGTTGGCGGTCTATTTCGGCCAATTTCCGGCGGAGAACAGCAATCCGATCTCCGATAAGGCGGCGGTCTGTCTCGATCTGGGTTTCGCCCGGCCCCTTCGTTCCAATCCCCCCTTTTTGGCGGGAAAGGTGCGTCCATTGGCGCGTAAGGCGGGTACGCATGTATTCCAATTGGGCAAGTTCCACCTGTGTTTTGGCGGTAGCGGATTTGGCTCTGCTGGCAAAAATATCAAGGATCAGTCCTGTTCTATCCACCAATTTACATTTCAGGGTACGCTCTAAGTTCCGAATTTGCATAGGTGAGAGGTCGTCGTCGAAGATGACCATATCGGTTTTTTCGCGCTCCACCCACTCGGCCAATTCAGCAATTTTTCCGGAGCCAAGGTAAGTAGCGGCGTTTATTTTAGGCAGGTTTTGGACAAATCGTCCTGTCACCTGTGCGCCAGCCGTATCGGCCAAAAGTTCCAATTCATTTAGGGCGTCTTCTACATACCACTTGGAAACTTCGGGTGTAATTAAGCCCACCACAATCGCCGTTTCCGGTTTTTTTTGGGTAGGATTCAGTTCATTCAAAAAAGATTCAGCGTTCAAATGGGTAATGGAGTCTGGTTGATGAAACGAAGGGCTGTTTTATATTGGGCGATGTTTTAGCGTCACATTAAAACATCTTTCAAACGCCCTTAACTGGCATTTGGTTTCAATGAATTCGTCAATGGCGCGTATAATACCAACTTGCAGGTGTTGGTGATGTATCCCGTTTTCTTTGCGGTGCGTACAGATTTCAATCATACCGCATTTACCCACACCTATCATGCTTTAATGAACGATTCAAACGCTTCTGTGGTTTGCGGCGAGGCATTGGGTTTACGACCACGCCCCATCCTCCGGCTACAAACAATCAGCTCCTAAAATTAGGCCCTTAAAAAGTTGCACCCCTACTTTAGAAAATCTTATATTGTAACGGGTAAATCTATGTAAACCCTTTACGGCTC
>JAEUSQ010000010.1 GCA_016788705.1 Bacteroidetes Order II. bacterium | reverse complement strand
GAGCCGTAAAGGGTTTACATAGATTTACCCGTTACAATATAAGATTTTCTAAAGTAGGGGTGCAACTTTTTAAGGGCCTAATTTTAGGAGCTGATTGTTTGTAGCCGGAGGATGGGGCGTGGTCGTAAACCCAATGCCTCGTCGCAAACCACAGAAGCGATCGCCAAGAAAATGTCCACTACCACAAAAAAGCTTCAGGATAAACTTTGGGCGGCAATCGGCTAAGGTGTTGTGGTAGGATACCCATTACTTTTGCTCCATCCAAAGTTTGCGTAGTTGTACAAAGAGCCGTTCTAAAAGCCGTAGGTCTTCTGTTATGATTTCCGCAGTACCAGACATTTCAGGTTTATACTGTAAGGTTTTGTGGGAAGTTGTTATCAATTCCTGTGGTAAGCGGATTTGTACGATGTAGCGCCCAGTTGTTTCTTGCACAGAACCTGTGCGTGCCAAAGGCGAAACCGTTTGTACCGTCCCCATCAAATAGCCATATTCATAGGCCGGATAAGCATCCATCTGAATACGCACGGATTGTCCGTTCTGGATTTTTCCGGTATTGCCTGCTGGGATGAAGGCCCTTCCGATGAGCATGCTGTGCTGGGTACGGGGTGGGACAACGGTCATGACTTCCTCGCCCGCTTGGGCAAATTGTTCACTATTGGTGAATTTAAAAAAAGCCACATCGCCCGTTGCAGGGGCTTTCAGCAAGTAGTTGAGCTCCCACTCCTCAATACTGCTTTTGAGGAGCCGGAAAGCATCCCGCAAACCATTTAGGTATTGTTGTTCTTCTCGTACTTTTTGTTGGTTCAGTTCCAAAATGTTCTGCCGGAACTGTTGGGTTTGGGTTGCAAGGGACGAAATCTGGGCTTTTTGGTTTTCAACATTTCTACGGGCCTGTAATAGGGCCAGCTCCTGCTCCTGAAGGGTGAGGCGTGGTATGGCTCCTACGTCGTAAAGTTGTTTATGGGTATTGTACCGACTTCGGGCAAGACCTAATTCGCGTTCTGCTAAGTTCAATTGGCGGGTGTAGTCGTTTCGGATCAGTGCTTGTTGGTTCATTTGTTGCTCTATCGCAGCAATCCTCGGTTCATATGATCGAGAAGAACGATAAAACCGTACTTCATTTAAGCGCTGTAAGAATGTAGAATAAAAAGGTTGAATAGAGCCTAATTGTGGATTGGGATTCAAAAAAGGCATATTGTCCGGATTGGCCTCGTTGACCGCCTCTTCTATCGAGGGCAAAACATGCACAAGATCCAATACCTCATTGGTTTTTGCCGGATTTTGGATGACACCCAAAGGGGTCTCTTTGGCAACAGCCTTACCCGACTCCACCCAAAATTGTACCCGTCCACTGCTACGTGCAATTACAGAAAAGGGTGGGTCGGCGGTGGTAATTACCACTTGTGCAGGCAAAACATCGGGATACCGAATGTACCAAAGTGCAATTCCAGTGCCTACAATCAATAAAAATAACACCGTCATGCCCCATCGGATGATCCAGTGGGGCGGTTTGCCGATAATATCTTGTACGGCCTCGCTGCTACGTTCAGTTTCTAAAAGGGGCATCTGTTTTGCTTAATCTCCCAATTCCAATTGGTTACGAACCAAGTTATAATAAATGCCTCCGCGAGACACCAACTGCTCATGATTGCCAAGTTCCACAATCTTGCCTTGTTCCAGAACCACAATTTGGTCGGCATTTCGGACGGTACTTAGGCGGTGTGCAATAACCACCACTGTTCGGCCTTTAAAAAAACGATTCAGGTTGTGCATAATAATGGCTTCATTTTCGGCATCAAGGGCACTGGTCGCTTCGTCAAAAAACAGATACGCAGGGTTTTTGTATAGCACACGAGCAATGAGCAAGCGTTGTTGCTGGCCTTTGGAAAGCCCGCGTCCGTCATCCCCAATTTTTGTATTAAAACCACTGGGCAAGGTCTCGATTAAAGGTAGGATATTGGCCATCATGGCTGCATAGAGCAACCTTTCTGGGTCCACCGCTTCTTCGCCAAGAGCAATATTGCGTGCAATGGTGTCAGAAAAAATAAAGCCATCTTGCATCACCGTTCCGCAATAACGTCGCCAAACACGGTTGTCTAAAGTATTCAGGCCCACAGAGCCTATATACATTTTTCCTTCGGACGGCTCGTAGAGCTTCAGCAATAGTTTAAGCAAGGTGGTTTTGCCGCTGCCGCTGGTACCAACGATGGCGGTTACTTTGCCTTTTGGAATAACCAAGTTTATGTTATCGAGCGTGGGGTCGGTAAATGGTCCGCCATAGCGAAAAGTCATATTGTCTAAGCGAATATCACCAAAAGCGGGTAACTGTGTCAGTAGGGGTTCGTCTGTAGATTGTTCGTCGGGCATGTCATAAATTTCTGCAATGCGCTCAACCGCCATTTTGGCATCCTGCGCCGTGTGCATAAACCCGACCAATTGGCCCAACGGCCCGGAAACCTGTCCGATGATGTACTGGATGGCCACCAAGGCCCCCAAAGTGAGGTCGCCTGAAATTACCGCACTGGCCGTCAGGTACGTCACCACGATATTGCTAATCTGGCTCATCGCCATTAATCCAACGGTTTGGTATTGCTCTAAGGCCAGTCCATTGGTACTGAGGCGGAATAAGCGTGCCTGAATCCGTTCCCAAGCCCAGCGTTTTTGGTGTTCGGCATTGTTTAACTTAAGCTCCGAATATCCTGAGACAATTTGTACCAACTGGTTTTGTGTCCCGGCTTGTTCAGAAAAGGCCCGATAATCCAATTCGCGCCGTTTTTTTAAAAAGAGCGACAACCACACCACCGACACCAGCGAGGTCCCCATGAAGACAAGAAAGATTTGTACATTATAAAAAGCGAGAACCGTACCAAATACAATCACGTTCACCATCGAAAAAATCACGGAAAGGGTATTGGTGGTGAGAAATGCCTCAATCCGCTGGTGGTCTCCCATGCGTTGTAACACATCGCCAATCGTCCGTTGGTCAAAAAAACTGAGGGGAAGTTTGGTCAGTTTGATCAGAAAATCTGTGAGCAAGGCCAAGTTCAACCGGACGCCTAGATGTAACAATATCCAGCGTTCAATAAATCCCAGTGTGGTTTGTCCTAAAAACAAGGCTACCTGAGCGATAATCATCAATACCACAAAACTAAGGTTTTGGCGCTGAATTCCCTGATCCACCACGGCTTGTGCCACAAAGGGAGCCAAAAGGCTTAAAAAGCTACCCGCCAACATGCCAAGGAAAAGTTGCACCAAATAGCTTTTATACGACCTTAGGTAGCCAAACAAAAAGCTCCATTTTCGGTTACGTTCTTTGGGCGGGTCCAATTCACCAAAATGTGGGGTAGGCTCCATCAGGAGTAAAACCCCTGCCGCTTCATCGCCGTGCTGGCCACTGGCCCATGCCTTTTCAAAGTCTGCAAGCGAATAAGAAAGGAGGCCGTGGGCGGGGTCTGCCACATACACATTCTTACGGGTCACTTTGTAGATCACCACAAAATGGTTGTCGCGCCAGTGGGCAATACAGGGGACGGGGATTTCAATTAGACGGGAGACGGGTAGGCGCACTGCCAAAGTTCGCATACTTAACCCCTCGGCACAGTGGGCCATGCCTAAAAGCGAAACCCCTGATTTTTCGATGTAGCACCGTTCACGCAAAAAGGGCAATGGATACGACTTCCCATAAAACCTAAACACCATTTTAAGGCAGGTTGGCCCGCAGTCCATCTCATCCAATTGTCTATAGAAAGGAAACTTGCCTTTTTTGGTACGGGGCTTCCACTTCGATTCCTCTTCTATAACATGTTCCTCTGTGGCTGGCTCCGGCTCCATTTCCGGAAAACTGGGGGGAATAGGTTCGGATGGGCCAAAAGTAGCAGGGCCTTGCGGTTCGTAAAGCGGCTCGGCATGGGCTTCAAAAAAAACCTCCAGATGTTCTGCTTCGGCCTCTTCGCCTGCATGAACACCCACTTCGGGCGCTTCTGAGGGCGCAGGTTGGGCAGGCATAACTTTTACAGAAGCCGGAAGTTGGTCCCCTGTGGTTTCTTTTTTTAGGCCGGATAAGAAATCGAGTACGTAAACCTTCACAAATTCCTTGGATTTTAACTGCCAAATGGATGTTGTTCCCAATCAGGAAAAAACCTTGCATAAACTATACCAAAACCTTTGGTACTTGGGCTGTACTTTTCTGAATGCCTCATAAGACCAATTGCTTGGGGCAGAAAAGTTGGCCTTGGTAGCGGCTTTGGGGTACGGCTGTTTCGACTTGTTCGGCAACCGTGCTCGCGCTAACAGCATCAATTCAAAGGGGTAAGAATTTTTTGTATCTGGCTTTGCTCGATTTGGTTTGTACTTTTGCTAAGGATTAAATGGTTTATTAAGAAGCCGCATGGCGTTTGTATCGCTACACTAATTGGCTCATGAATAAAAAAAATGCCCTCGTGTCGTAAAAAGACTTCGAGGGCTGGCAAGGTGCTGCTTGAGCGGGTTTTGTAATACATGGATGTTCGTTCCAAGGAAATGGCTTAATGGGCCTAAGAAATCGCCTTTTCAGAGAACCAAAAAGACTTTATTAGCCCTGCGGACCACCGTTCAGCCCCCTACTTTGGCATTTTTGATACGGTAGTACATCCCAAACTTGTCATTCTCCAAGACCTCGATGGTTCCGGTGATGGTAATGGGTGTAAACTCGTAGTCGGCGGCGGAGGGCGTAAAAATTTCAATCATTTCCTTGCCACCGGGTGCCTCAAAATAACAGTGTGCCGGACGGGCCGCAATAATAAAGTGCTTGTGTTTTTCACCCATTTCTAAGGGGATCATAAAGCCTTGTATTTTAATGCGTTTACCGTTTAATGCCTTGACTTCTGGCTTAAACACCGTAACATATTTGTTGTTTTGCCACTTAGATTCTACCTTCGCAAGGGTGTCCCAAGAAAGGGTCTGTTGGGCATTTGAAAAAAGGGGGAGGGTGAACATCGCACCCATAAGGAAGAAAAATTTACGCATGAATCCTTGCGTTTTGAGGTTATTTGGGATTGTGATAAAAAGAGCAATGCAGGGGAAAACAACAGAGTGGGCGAAATGTTTTATGTCAAGACGGAGGCGATAGCTTTTGGTTTCCGCCAAATAGGAACAGCAGAACAGGGTTCGCCATACATGATTTTTTTGGCATATTGCTGAAGGTAGCGGGTGGCAAGTAAATACGCATCTAAAGGCACAATGGGACTATTACAGCCTTTTAGCACCACGGGAACGCCAGTAAACCGAGACCAGTCTTCCTTTTCTAATGCCCGCACAAAATGGTTGCGCACCAAATCCGTCTCACTTCCAAATGCCACCGAAGCTGCATGTCCTTCCAAAAAAGAAACCACAAGCATATACGCCCATCGCGGGAGAATGGCCGCCGTGCTACACGTAATGGCCACATGTACTTCATCATATGTTGCCCAATCGGTTGTAGCCATCACTTCCCGAAACGGCATCTCGCGTAACATCAAACCTTTGTGAAGATATTTGGCCAAGTCAAAGACAACAACAGGCTTGCCATCCCACAAAGATTCCAGGTTATACACTTCGAGTGCGCTTTGGGCCACGCGGTTGATTATTTCCATTCTTTCCGAGGTAAGGGTTTATGGGTGGCATTCTCACGCCAGAGCAGGCATTTGGTTTCCTATGGTGTTCTTAGAACGATAGGGGGGGATAGTATTTAACAAGTCCTTTGGCTAATGAAATGGGTTTTAGACCATCAAGGAGCCACTGCTACCACACATGATTCACCATAACAAACCTACATAAAATACCCAGACGACAATAGACAATAAAGCAAAGCAGCCAAAAAATTCGCCGAAATAAATCATGTAATTTTGGTTTTTAAGTCTTTTGAGTAATTAAATTATAGGTGTAAAAAGGCATTATATTATCTCATGACAAAATGATATAGGTTTTTAGTTTTGTAAGCGATTTATTCTATTTAGATATGTGAAGTTACGTCTGGTTTCTATTTCCCAACCCATCATATCCTACGGTGTACCATGAACCATCCCATACAGAACGATACGCCGAGCAAACAATCCCAGTATATATACCACCTCCCCCTTTCCCGCGATTGCATAACCGCCTTTTTGATGAAACACTTGCCACAAGCGAGTGCCTTTCTGTCTGCGGGGATCATAGCCACTTTTTGTAATACCGTTTTGCGCATTATTTGGTCAAAACGCTACACGAGTATGTACAACACCACCGCGTCGCATTTGCCGAAACCTTGCTCCGAGATACAAGTGATTCGCTTGCGGAGGTTGCGCTTTGGGTGGGCTACAAAACGCAAAGTGCCTTCACAATGGATAGCGTTTAAGCACTTATTCGGGATGCCACCGGGCAGAAGTTGCGGCAAAACAACGGCTTACGTATTACCACGACGGGCGTAGATGCCAACTTCCGGCCCATCTATTTCGCCACCGCCGAAACATGGAAAGACTATGTGGGCGGCCTGGTTTATATGTGGCAACGCAGTGATGCCACGCTTTCTTTGGCGGAGCGCTTTCTTCAGACGGGAGGCCGTATCTTGCTCCATGCCAATGGCTCTTTGACATAT
>JAEUSQ010000009.1 GCA_016788705.1 Bacteroidetes Order II. bacterium | reverse complement strand
CTTCGAGGATGTCGAAGTTCTTCTTGTCGCGCAGCAATCGCTTCGCCGCCCAATCAAAGCGGATATGTTTTTTGGGGTTGCTCATAGGGTTAATCGGCTAAAATGCCATCTATTTACTTAGCAAACTGTGCAATGTTTCCTGAAGACCCTGTGTTGGGCCGTACCTTTTCTAATTGGTTATTTGTCAGGTGGCATAAGGTTCAACATGATTTCATGTATCCGCTTTTGCTTGTTCAGGTGTTGGTACCCGCTTATTTCCTTCCCGCCAAGGCACCCTTCGCATGAATCGCATTTGGAACCTCTTTTAAAAACTGGTAACTTTCTTTTTTCCATTAATCCATATCCAAATGCAGATTGCCGAACGGAAAGTTGTTTCCATTCACTACGTTTTGACCGACGACAGCGGAACGCAAATAGATGCCTCGCCTGCCGGAGAACCTTTGCGCTACTTGCATGGTGGCGGAAATATCATCCCCGGTCTGGAAAAAGCGTTGGTAGGACTTAGCAACGGTGATAAAAAAACCGTGGTCGTCGCTCCCGAAGAGGGTTACGGGGTACACCTCCCAGATTTGGTTATTCCAGTACCACGCGCCCAATTTGGAGACTTCGATCCGCAAGTCGGGATGCAGGTACAGGCAGACACGCCCGAAGGAGCCATGCTCTTTACGGTGGTTGAGGCCAACCAACTCGCTGTAACGTTAGACGCCAATCACCCATTAGCGGGCGTCACCCTGCACTTTGATGTCACCGTTGCCGCTGTGCGGGATGCAAGCGCCCAAGAAATACAACAAGGGTATCCGCAACAAAACCTCATTACCCTCTGATAAGGAAAACCGTTGTTACTTCCGGCCAACGGTTTTCCGATGGCCTTTTTTTATGTACCTCTTTCTTCTATTCTCCCTATACAACATGTCACGCCCTTATATTCTGGCCGAAAATCACTGGAAAACCCTGCAAAAAAATCGTTTCGACCTTGCCCTTTTGCCTTGGGGAGCCACCGAAGCCCATAATTTTCACTTGCCCTATGCCACCGACAACATAGAGGCGGAGGCCATTGCTGCGGAATCGGCACGAATTGCTTGGGAAAACGGTGCAAAAGTGGTCGTACTCCCGACGGTTCCTTTTGGTGTCAATACAGGTCAATCCGAAATCTACTTAGACTTGAACCTAAATCCCAGTACACAATTGGCCATTATTGCGGATATATTAACGGTATTGGAGCGTCAGGGCCTTCATAGGTTGCTCATTTTTAACAGTCATGGCGGAAATGACTTCAAGGCTATCTTGCGTGAACTGGGGTTGCGTTTTCCGAAAATGTTTCTCGCCACCTGTAATTGGTTTTCCAGTTTAGACAAGGCGCAATATTTTGAAGAAGCCGGAGACCATGCGGATGAAATGGAGACCAGCTTGATGCTCCATCTACGACCAGACCTTGTCTTACCTTTATCTGAAGCGGGGGCTGGGACCGAGAAAACACACCAAATTTTGGCCTTTCGAGAGAAATGGGCATGGACCGAGCGCAAATGGCATCTTGTAACCAAAGATACGGGCATTGGAAATCCTGCCAATGCCTCTGCTGCAAAAGGTAAACGCTATTTCCACGATGTAACCCAGAAAATCGCCGATTTCATCACCGAACTTGCTTCGATTCCAAGCGAAAAGCACTATCTATAACGATAACTTAATTAAAAACACCCCGCAACCTACTGGCTACGGGGTGATGCTCGGAGGGAAGCGGCGGAAGTTATTAATTCACGGTCACGGTAATGGTGAGGGTCAAGCTGGCACCCACAGCCACGGTTCCAACCGTCCAGAGGCCAGTACCGTTGTCATAAGAACCTTGACTGGCCACAGAATTGACATACGAAACGGCAGTGGGCAGCACATCGCGCACCACCACCCCAGTAGCACTTGCCGTGCCTTCATTCGTCAGCGTGAGGGTATAGGTGAGGGTTTGGCCTGGAGCAACACTGGCACTACTCGCGGTTTTTAAGAGCTTTAGGTCGGGTTGACCCGGTGCGGCATTGGAACACGTAGGCGGGGCGGTAACGGTGACGGGGCTAAGCGTACAAGTTGCGGTTGTGTTGTCCGTCAAAGTAAGGGTCAGGTTTCCACCCGAAATGGGGAAACTGCTGCTGGCTGCACTGGTTGCCCCATAATTTACGCTGGCAAATACCGTTGAAGTCGGTGCCGGTGCAATCTTGTCCACCTTGTAATTGGCCCCAACACCCGTTCCCGTAGCCGAGATGGTGAAGGTGAAAGTGTCGTCACTGGGGTCGCCAGCAGTACCATTGTTGTTACAAGTGGGCGTTACGGTGGGAGTATTGATGGCGCAAGGGGTGCTGCTATACCCCACATCAAAGCTATGGTTATTGGCGCCGGAAACCGGAATATCGGTGGCAAGAACGGTCACTTCTCCGTTGGCCGGGGCATTGGAGTCAATGAGGCGGTTGCTGCCTGCGGCGGCAGTGGTAAGGTTATAAGTTGTTGCGGCAACAGTGGTGGTGGTCGGGAACCGCACCGTATAGGCCATATTCGGTTCCAATTGCGTGATGCCGTATCGGGTACTGGCTGTACTGGTTCCGGTGGCGCTCGAAAAGTAATAGTTCCCGTTGGCATCGGTGGTGGCGGTAGAAATCACCGTACCACTTTT
>JAEUSQ010000008.1 GCA_016788705.1 Bacteroidetes Order II. bacterium | reverse complement strand
CTTCGAGGATGTCGAAGTTCTTCTTGTCGCGCAGCAATCGCTTCGCCGCCCAATCAAAGCGGATATGTTTTTTGGGGTTGCTCATAGGGTTAATCGGCTAAAATGCCATCTATTTACTTAGCAAACTGTGCAATGTTTCCTTATACCTCTGTGCTGAGTGGCGCTTTTTATTTTCGGTTGCTTGCCCCAATGGATACCTTTTTACTGGCCCATCAAAGAGCAATTTAAGACAAGCATAAACGATTGGTGGCTTAAAACATTGGATGCTTTTCTGGATTGCCATAAACGAGTGGTCGCAAAAGCGGGGAACCGTCCCGAAACTTGGGGAAAATAACCCACGAAGCGCGAGCGGAACGGGATAAACCCGCGTGCATGGCTTATCTTAGCTTACCCAAGCGCACCTTGCTGGGCACATAAAACGAAAAGGTTTACCACATGATAGCATTGTCTTCCCCCAAGATGGTCATTACGGGCGCGGCGGGCTTTTTGGGCGGGCGGGCAGCGAAGCACTTTGCAGCCCAGTTCCCCGAATACACCGTCTTGGCCACTTCGCGGCGAAGCAGCCGCGCCGATGAACTCACCGCAGCGGGCTGTGTTTTTCAGGCGGGCGATCTGACCGATGCCCAATTTTGCGAGCAACTTACCCAACATGCAGAAATCGTGGTGCATTGTGCGGCGCTCTCGGCTCCGTTTGGGGCGTACGAGACGTTCCGCCAATCCAATATCGTGGCGACCGAAACGCTGCTCAAAGCCAGCCTGCAAAACGGGGTGAAACGTTTTATTTTCATTTCCACACCCAGCATTTACTTCGATTACACGGATCGTTTGGACATTCAGGAAAGCGATCCCTTACCGCCCCAAATGGTCAATGCGTATGCGGAGACCAAACGCAAGGCAGAAGAATTGGTTTTGGCCATGAACGGGCAAGGCATGGAGACGATTGCTTTGCGCCCCCGTGCCATTATTGGGGCCGAAGACACCGTGATTTTCCCCCGCGTTTTGGAAGCCTATCATAAAGGACGGCTGAAAATCATTGGCGACGGGGAAAATATTTGCGACCTCACCTGCGTCCGAAACGTCATCGAAGCCATCCATTGCTGCATCCGTGCGGCAGCCGATGCGTGTGGAGAAGCCTACAACATCACCGATGGCCAGCCCGTGAAGTTTTGGGAAGCCCTCAAATATGCCTTGGTCAAGCTCGACCTTCAGCCACCAACGCGCAAAATTCCGAAAGGCGTGGCGCTCTGGGCAGGCCGTTTATTGGAAAACATCGCCAAAACCTTTCATCCCCATAAAGAACCAAGCCTGACGCGCTACGGCGTGGGAATTCTGTTTGTAAACCTGACCTTAAACATCTCCAAAGCCCAAGAACGCCTCCGGTACCAGCCCGTGATGACGACGTTTGAAGGCATAGACGAATATGTAGCATGGCACAAAAAACAAGCCTAAGCCTCGAACTTTTTGCTTCGGGGTACTGCGTTGCCCATGCCGCCGTTGCCAATCCGAAGGAAGGACGGGGCAAGACCTCGTTTTATGCGGTTTGGGCGCTGCTTCACCTGCCCGATCTGGGCTATGTGATGTTTGATACCGGTTACAGCCCCGAATTTATACGCGCCACCGAATCGTTCCCAGCCCGCTTCTATCGGTGGATGACCCCCATGTTTCTGAAAGAAGGCGAAACGGCCGCACAGATTTTGGCCCAGAAAGGCATCGCCCCGGAAGCCATTCGCTACATAATCCTCTCGCATTTTCATGGCGATCATTTGGCGGGGCTAAAAGATTTTCCCGAAGCCCAGTTTTTATGCAGCGCCAATGCTTGGGCCGAGGTGCAGGCGCTTTCAGGCTTTAAAGCCGTCAAAAAAGGGATTCTGCATGGGTTATTGCCGCCCGATTTTGCAGATCGCGTCCAAACGATTGAAGCCTTTGCGGATGCAAGTTATACGAACGAAGCCGATTTGACGGTTTATACCCTTTTCCAGCAAACCGCCTTCCGCTTGGTGCGACTGGAAGGTCATGCGCGGGGGATGTTGGGCTTTATTTTTGAGCAGGACGACCAAAAAATCTTCTTTGGAACGGATGCGTCCTGGGCCTATGATACCTACCGCGCAGGAATTTTGCCGCGCCGTGTGGTGAAACTGTTCTTCGATTCTTGGGCGGATTTTGTGGAGACCCAGGCCAAAATTCGACGTTTTGAAGCCGCAAACCCCGAATTTCAAGTTCTGTTTACCCATTGCCCTCAAACTTTAACCCGAATCCGACATGGGCTTTAAACGCAAAGTCCTTTTTTATGGGCTGAAAAACGCCCTCATACCGCGTTTTAGGTCGCGGGCGGACTTGGCAGCTTATCAGCAACGAAAACTGCAAGCCTTTGCCCAAACGGTATTGCGGCGCTCGCCGTTTTATGCCCGATTTTTCAAAGGGGCGAATTTGGATTGGGAAGCCGTGCCACAGATTACCAAAACCGAGTTCATGGCGTACTTCGACGAAATCAATACCTGCCAAATTCGGAAAGAAGAAGCAATGGCGGTGGCGCTCGGTGCCGAAAAAAGCCGCAACTTCAAGACGGAATTAAACGGCATTACGATTGGGCTTTCGACGGGAACCAGTGGCAAGCGGGGCATTTTCTTGGTATCGGAAGATGAACGCGCCAAATGGGTGGCTCTGGTGATGAAGCGGGTCATCCAGCCCAAGCTTTTCCAAAAACAAAAAGTGGCGTTTTTTCTTCGTGCCAATAGCAACTTGTATGCTTCGGTGCAGTCTTCGCTTTTTGAATTTCGCTATTTCGACTTATTTAAGCCCTTGCCCGAACTGATTGCCGAGCTTGCCGCGTATCAACCCGATATTTTGGCTTCACAGCCGTCTTTATTGGTGGATCTTGCCCAAGCCCAGCACCAAAACCGCCTTTCAATTGCGCCCAAACAGGTCATTTCCTTTGCCGAAGTCCTACACGAAGCCGATAAACGCAGGATCGAAGCCACGTTTCGCGTTCCCATAACGGAAGTCTATCAATGCACCGAAGGGTTTTTAGGGGTCACTTGCCCGCATGGAACCATGCACCTGAACGAGGATTTTATTCATTTTGACCAAGAATGGATAGACGAAATCCATTTCTTCCCCATCGTCACGGACTTCTCGCGATCCAGCCAGCCTGTGGTGAAGTATAAACTAAATGATGTGCTGGAGGTCAAAAAAACGCCTTGTGCCTGTGGCGATCTGCGTTTGGCGATTGAGCGCATTGTAGGACGGGACGATGATGTGCTGATTTTGAAGGGCATTCGCGTTTATCCCGACTTGGTGGCGCGGCGCATTGCCCAAACCACCGACGATTTTTCCCAATACCGCATCGTACAAACCGCCGAAAACCAACTGACCTTGGGAATTGCCTGCGATGCCGCCGATTTCGAGGACTTAAAAGCCCGCTTTATGACCACCTTAGATGCGCTTTTTGCATCGTTTGGGATTGAGGGCGTGCAATATCACGTCGAAAATCGGGTGGAGCAGGAAGCGGGAACCAAAATGCGCAAAATTAAGCGAGTGCCGTATGAACCTTAAAATTGCTGCCATCGCAACCTATTTGCCCCAAAACAGGATCGCCTCCGTCACCTTAGACCATTTGGCGGATGGAACGCCTGGCCGCATTGAAAAAAACACAGGCGTGGCGTTTCGGCATCATGTTTCGGCAGAAGAAACCGTTTCCGAAATGGGCGCACGGGCCTTAAACTCGGCTTTAGCAGCAACCCATTTAGCCCCGCAAGACTTGGATTTGCTGATCTCAGCCAGCGGCGCGTTTGACTATCCCATTCCGCACAATTCCGTCCTCATCAAGGCGAAGCTCACCGATGACCGCGTGACCTTCCCATGCTTTGATGTGGATAGCACCTGCCTGAGCTTCTTAAATGCCTTAGATGTGGCACATTTATACCTACAATCGGGGCGCTATCGGCGGATTGCGGTGGTGACTTCAGAGATTGCCTCCAAAGCGCTCACGCCGAAAGACGAGAAAGTGTTTGGCTTATTTGGCGATGCCGCCGTCGCCGCG
The DNA here is from genome assembly GCA_016788705.1 of Bacteroidetes Order II. bacterium. Lineage (NCBI taxonomy): Bacteria > Pseudomonadati > Bacteroidota > unclassified Bacteroidota Order II. > Bacteroidota Order II. bacterium. Next base: position 74,547 of record JAEUSQ010000008.1, on the reverse strand, counting down.
ATTCTGGAAACGAGCGAAACGAGCGGCTATCAACCCGTTTATACCGCCTTTCAAAACTTTCCATCGGGTGCGATGCAAGCCCATGTCCCCTTGGGCGGCGCAGTGGATCGCGGACAGCAAGCCTCTGCTGATGACTTAGGTTATTTTTTTAAAATGGACGGCAAAAACCTCATTCGCCTGACCATCCAACACTTAGACGGTTTTGTGGCGCAAATAGAAACGGCGCTGCAACGTTCCCTCCACGACTTCGACCACATCGTCATTCATCAAACCAGTAAGTTTGGCAATACCTATTTCCTGCAACATTTTGGCGTGGCGGAAAGCAAGGTCGTGGAAACCCTGTCCCAATACGGCAACTGCATCGCCGCCTCGATCCCCTTGGGCTTGGCTACCTTGCTCCACAGCGACGTTAACCCCAATGGCAAGAAAATCCTGCTTTTAGGCAGCGGTGCGGGGCTTTCCTTAGGCGCAATCGCGCTGGATTTTGCGTGAGGGTTACGGCAAAACAACGCTTTGGGGTCGCTCCACGTCACATTAAAAGGTTGGCTAAGGGCAAACCCATTGGCGTTCGGAAAACCCGATGGCGTTTGGGTCATCGAACATAAAACCATTCAAAAACAACGCTTTCGGGAGCCGCTCCGCGATACGCCAAAGGTTGTTGGGGCAACCCTTTTCGCGTTACACTGAAAGATTGGCATTTGTTGCAGCCAATGGCCCTAAATGAACTTCCGCGTGAAAGGGATGTGTGGCCTTGTCGTAGCAAGGCTTTTCCGTATTTTAGGAGCCGCTTTTTAAGCACATCCTTTGGCTTTGATGTAATCTATTTTATAGGATATGAAACCAAGTTTTTTCTGTATTCTTTTCAGTTTGATGAGCCTTTGTGGGCTACAAGTTGCCGCACAAGGTTTCAATCAAACCAATGGACGAAACCATCCTGAATTGGCGTGGCAAGTTGCGGAAACCGAGCATTTCAAACTGCACTATCCTAAACATTTAGCAGGAATTGAGAACGAGGCGGCGGCGATTGCAGAGGAAACCTATCAGGTGCTGTCGGCGAATATGAAGGTGCAGTTCAAGCATAAAATCCCCATCTATTTTTCGGATGAAGACGAGATTATGAATGGGTTTGCCACGCCACTTTTGGGGAAATACAGTTGTATTTGGGTGAATATTAACGAGGCGGGGCAGTTTGCGACCGGCGAGGTGAAGTGGCTGCGCAAGGTTTTATCACATGAATTGGTGCATCTCTTTCATTATCAAGCCATTAGCGTTCCAAAGGTCAATTTTATTTGGACAAACTTATTTGGAACCCAAATGGAACGGCATTGGGCGGAAGGCTTGGCACAATATTACACCGAAAAATGGGATGCAGCGCGGGGCGACCGTTGGCTTCGGCGGGCGATTTTGGAAGGTCGTCCTAGTTATGAAGATGGGGACGCATTGGACAATGGGCGGGTTTTATATGCCGTTGGGAATGCGCAAGTTCGATATTTCGCGACCCAATACGGCGATAGCACCTTGGCAAAGTTATTGGCGTGGCGCAAAAAAACACCCTTGGGCTTTAAAGTTCACGACTTCCCCAAAGCCTTTAAAGCCACAACAGGCAAGCCTTATGCAAGGTTCAATGCTGATTGGCGGCGTTTTGCCAATATCATGTATAACACGATGGCGGCTTATCAAGAAAGCCCTGATTCTCTCGGTGGCAAAAAGCTAAAATTAGCCGGGCAGTTTATTTCTGATGTACAACCGAATCCTGCCGATACTTCGCAGGTCGCTTTGATTGGGCTGGCTTCTTTGAACGAACCGATTGAGCGCTTGCTTTTGCTTCGCCCCAAAAAAGCCCCCAAAATCTTGGCCGAAGGCTCCTTAAATGCGCCGTTTGCTTGGCGGCATTTTGGAAAAGAAATTGTGTTTTCGCGGAATGGGCGGGTGGCCAATGGCAGTTGGATCAACGATTTATTTATGGTACAGGTGGAATCGGGACGGGAAACACGCCTGACAACCAACCGCCGTGCCATTTCGCCCACATTTTCGCCCAAAGGAGACCAGTTGGCTTACATTGCGGCAGAAGGGCAAACCGCCAATGTTTGGATTCGGGAGATGGCGACCGGTAAAGAGCGCCGACTGACTTCCTTTACAGGGGATGTGCAGGGCATTCACTTGACTTGGCATCCGAGCGGACAGGTTTTGGCCTATGCTTATTTCGATGCCGAGGGCCGCCGTCCATTGGCGTTGATAGATGTCAGTACGGGCGAGCAGACCGAAATCTATGAAGGCAAAGAAGATTTTCGCTCCGTGATTTGGTCACCAGATGGCATCCGTTTGGCCTTGACTTCGCTGAAAGATGATGTCCCAAACGTGTTTATGATGGAGGTGGCAACACGAAAAATAGAACGGGTTACCCGCTTGGCAAATGGGGCTTCGGTGACAGCGTGGACTGGTAGTGAGTTGTATGCCATTGTGCAAAACAGCCGTTCCCAAGACGAAGCCTACCGTTTTCCCGCGACCAAAACCGCCCGCGAAATTAAGCCCCCCGTACCAAGCGCTTATACGGCCTGGAAAACCCATCGCCCCGCTTTGGATGTGGCCTGGGCAATTCCTGCCAATCCAACGCTGGTACAAAAGCGAAGTGCCTATAATAGCTTTTCCAATATTCGGCACATGTTTAGCTTCCTCTTGCCCGTCCCGCAATCGTTTAGCGGCATTACGGTCTTTAGCGAACCGCTGGGTAAACATCAGATTATTGGCGCTTTTGCCTTGAATTTATTAGACTTAAAGAACGAAGAGCCCTTCTTGTGGTTTTCGTATGCCAATAACCAGTTTCGCCCTTCGCTTATGTTTTCGGCGGTCAATGGCAACTTGAATTGGACGAATCAAGGCTATCGCGAAAATCGGACGGAGCTAAAACTGGATGCGACCTTCCCGATAGATCGCTGGTTTCGGCCTTTCCGTAGCACCACCTTTACGGCCTCCTTAGGGTTTACGGATCGTCGGCCTTATTTGACCGAAAGACGGGATAGTGACGACATGGAAGTGCCGATTGAAATCCCCCGTTTGGAGGGCCCTTTAGCAGGAAAAGAAGCCATTTTGGACTTGGTCTTTCGCTATCGTTTGCAAAAACCCCATACCCTAAACGCCATTTTTCCAAAAGTTGGGACGGGCGTACAGCTTCGGGCGAAAAATGTTTTAGGGGCGGGCGGAAATGCAAAAAATCACCTTCGCACAGATGCCCAAGCATATCACATTTTCCCGCTTCCGATGGGGCATGTGCTGGTGAATGGGCGGATGCAAGCGCAATGGGGGAAAAACTTGCCGCAAGATTATTTAGGGCTTTCGGATCGGTTTAATTGGGAAGTGGGATTGCCCATTGAAGATGCAGGTATGCCGCTGAGCCGCTTAGATATTGGAGATCGTGTTTGGGTACGCGGTTCTAATGCAAGCGCATTGGGAGATCGGGTAGCTTTTGGAAGTGCAGCACTTCGGTTGCCACCCTTGAACCTCCGAACCAGCTTCTTGGGTGGCGTACTGGGTTTAGGGGGTGTTTCTCCAACAGTGTTTATGGATGCGGGAGCGACATGGCGAAAAACTTCCTTTTCGGATCGGGTGGTGCAAGCCCGTACAGGCTGGGAGTTACAAGGACAGGTGATTGTATTCGGTTTGCCGATTGTAGCGGGTGGTGGTCAGTCGTGGAAGGCCCAAGACTGGAAGGCGGCTCCGCGTTGGTTCTGGCGTGTTCAAACCCTGGTGCCCTTTTAAAAAACAACCCTATACGCCCGAAACACCCGCCATAACCGTCATACGTGCAGACGAAAACCGAAAGACGCCCGATCTCGTAATATCTATTCTTCCCCTTCGCTTCTTCCCTTGCCTTTGGCAAAGTTGCGAAGGGTTGCTTTACCCTTCAAAGACGCTTTAAGACCATTCAGAAGGCCAAATAAACCATTGATGTGAAAAGCAATTCCTGATTAAAAATTGTTACACACACCCGATGCCAGAGATTGTATCTTAGGAAACACTAACTTGCAGGCCCGCCTTCCTCACCCATGCTGCAAAACCTTATACACGCCTTCCGTTTCGCAGCCAAACGAGAAGCTTCTGACCCTGATTTTGAGGCCGAACTGGCGCAATTGGTTCGGTTAGGTTTGTTTATTGCTGGTATTTTAGGATTTTTCGGAACCATCGCCAACCTTTTGGGATGGTATTCTGCCGGACTAAAACTGACGTTCTGGTATAATCTGGTAGATACAGCCAACTATGTCGCACTACCCGATAAAATATTGATTGTGGTGCTATGCGCCCTATCCATCTATCTCTCCCGTGTATTAACCCATCCGCAAAAGGGCCGTTTCCTTATGGGATTTATGGTCTTGACCATTTGTTTTTTTAGCATGTTGGATGACCTCATTCGGGGCGATTTAAGTGGAACTTCTGAATGGCTGGTGTTATTTTTGATCGTAGGGACAGGGGCTGTTCCTTTCCGGCCCAAGCAGGTTCTTTTTATATGTGTTGCGGTTATGTTCTTGTATTTTTGCCTGTTGCAATTGTACAACTTAAACGAAGTAGCATCAGCAAATAGTCGGGTTTTTATTACCGCAGACATTACCTACATGGCCATTGTCAGTGCCGTTTTTTTGGTAATTAACACCGTACTACATGATACCCGCTATCAACAGTTTAAGGCCCTAAAACAAGCCGAGGATCTGCGTAACAAATCGGAACACCAAGCGCAAGAACTTATTCAGTTGCAACACCAGAAGAGCCGTTTATTTGCCAATATCAGCCACGAATTCCAAACACCTCTCACCCTAATTTATGGCCCCATTCGAGATGCCCTGAACGCCAATCCAAACTTGCCTCAACCAGTAAAGGCCAACCTCGAATTGGCAGAACGGAGCAGTAATGAAATTCACCGACTTGTCCACGAATTGATCGAATTAGAAAAAATGGATGCGGGTGAACTGACTTTCTCCCCTACCGTTTTTGATTGGGTGGTATTTATCGAAGAAATTGTACACTTTTTTCAGCCCTTAGCGGTACAGAAAGAAATTTCCCTCTATTTTGATGACCATCATTCTTTATTGCCCATTTTCGCCGATAGATCCATGATGCAAAAAGTTGTGCAAAACTTGGTCTCCAATGCGATCAAGTTTTCACCCACTTCAGGGCAGGTTCGGCTTATGCTTGATCAAGAGATTAAGCCGGACGGCATTGTAGCCATATTAGAGGTTCAAGACCAAGGGGTGGGAATCCGCCAAGAAGACTTGGAGGTTATTTTTGACCGATATTATCAGGCCGAGCAAGAAAAACATCTGGGCGGCTTTGGGATTGGGCTTTCGTTTGCGCGTGAATTGGTTCAAAAACATGGCGGCAACCTGACAGTAGAGAGTACTTTTGGAAAAGGTAGCACCTTCCGCGTGTCCATCCCCATCCAAACAGCGCAGATTGTGGCTTCACCCAAGATTACCGAAATGCGCGAAACGCCCTTTATTTTGGAGGCGGTAACCGAAATAAAGACAGTGACTACTACAGCGCATCCACCCCTTCTTAAACAAGGAGACATACGGAATGCAACCATTTTGCTGGTGGATGACCAGCCAGAGCTTCGTGCCTACCTGCGGCGCATGCTCGAAACCGACTATCAGGTATTGGAAGCTGGGGATGGCGAGGAAGCAATCCTCGTCCTCAGACAGCATACCGCCGATTTGGTTATTAGCGACATCAATATGCCCAAAATGGATGGTTTTGGCCTCTTGAAAACCATTCGGACGCAGCCGGACTGGCTAAAGATTCCAGTTATTCTCCTGACCAACCGCTCAACGGAGGAAGATATGGGGGCGGGGTATACTCTGTTAGCGGATGAGTATTTGGCCAAGCCCTTTAATGGTGACATGCTGCTGCGCAGGGTGGAAAACCTGATTCATCTTCGTCGCTTATTGCTGGGTACGTCCGCACCACACCATGAAGCCACGGCAAACCGCTTCATGACTATTGAAGACCGGGAATGGCTAGAACGGCTCCGGAAACACATTTCGGAACAAATGGGTTCTTCATTGATGGGCGTGGAATGGCTGGCCGATATGATGGCCATGAGTTCACGGAATATGGGAAGGCGGGTAAAACAACTCACTGGATTAACAACCAACGGTTTGGTACGGTTGATGCAGATGGAGCGGGCAGCGGAACTATTGATCCAGACGTCAAAAAGTGTCGTGGAAATTGCTGGTTTGGTGGGCTACCAAGATGCCAAACATTTTTCAGCCGTTTTCTCTCAGGTATATGCGAAGTCTCCGTCGGAGTATCGGCGTAGCAATCGGCCTGCATGAGGAAAAGAATAAGCGCTCCAAGAAACTCTGGGGGCGCTTTAAAAATATTTATCAAAAAGCCACTTAGTTCGACTTGCCCGTCAGGCGTTCAAGCTCATCACGAAGCCGAGCTGCTTTCTCATACTCTTCGTCCTCTATGGCTTTTTGTAGTTCGGCCTGGATTCGTTCTATGTTGGATTTTGGCGAAGCGGGCTTCTCTTTTGGCTTGGAATCGGAAGAGCGCACCGGAACCGAAGGGCTTTCCCCTTCCTCGTCGGTAGGTATGCCTGCCTCTTCCAAAACCTTGACTTCTACGTATATAGGCACATCCACACGAACAGCCAAGGCAACCGCATCGCTGGGGCGAGCATCTAATTCTTGTTCTTCCCCCTCGAACTCATAACGAATTTTGGCATAGAACGTACCTTCCCGCAGTTCATCTATTACGATTTCCGAAACATTTGCACGGACAGAGCGGAAAACGTCGCGGAGGAGGTCGTGCGTCATAGGACGTGGTGGGTCTATTTTTTCCAGTTCTAAGGCAATCGCTTGTGCTTCGGATGCCCCAATAATGATCGGAAGGCGTCTTCTGTTTCCACCCATTTCACCCAAAACCAGTGCATAAGCTCCACCGCTTGAAGGGCTGGTGGATAAACCGATGATATCTACCTGAATTAAATCCATTGGACTCCAATTTTAAAAACCACTAAAGGTACAAAAAACCGGAGCAAGATTCACCGTTGTTCGCCCCTCAACACGATTTTAATGGCTTCCAAAAATCGGTCGTTTTCCTCCGGCGTTCCGGCATTCACCCGCAAAAAATCGTTTAGTTCCGCATACCCGCTCATGTTGCGTAGAAGAATGCCTTTTTCCGACATTGTATCCATGACTTTTTTGGCTGGCAGGCTGGTCTTAAAAAGCATAAAATTGGCTTTTGTTGGCAAAAGTTGGATGACCTCCGGCACTTCTTTCAGGGCTTGTTGCAGCCGTTGGGTTTCCGAAACGATTTCGCGTACTTTCTCGCGCATCCAGTCTACATGTTGCAATACCGTCACCCCAATACGCTCTGTCAGATGATCCACCATAAAGGGAATACGGTATTTAAGAATTTCACGTAGAACAGCTGGATGCCCCAAGAGGTAACCAATCCGGATACCTGCCAATGCAAACGATTTAGAAAAAGTGCGCAGGATCAGCAGGTTTGGGTACCGGGCCAAGGCTGTTTGCATTCCCCGGCCATCATCCACAAATTCTGCATAGGCTTCATCTATCAGAACAAAACCAGAAGAAAGATCCAATATCTCCAAAAGGTCTTCTTTCGAGACATGGGCGCCCGTAGGGTTGTTGGGTGCGCCGATAACCGTCAGTATAGGGTTGTTGGTGAGAATGGCCTCCCGAATGGCTGGGAGGTCGAAGCCGAAATCTGGCCGACAAGCCACCGAAATGATACGCCCTTCACAGAGGCGGACAATCTTCTCGTACAACGAAAACAAGGGGGTGGGTAAAACCACAGGTGCATCTTTGCCAATCAAAACCGAGCCAATGGAAAGCATCATCTCATTCGAGCCATTTGAGACCAGTACCTGATCCGGAGACAGTCCCACATAATCTGCAATGGCTTTTTGTAAAAGTACAGGCTGATCGTTCGGATAACGGTTCCAAGGGATGGTTAGAAACGAATCGAATAATTGGGTCTTGATCTCGGAGGGCCAATCATAAGGATTTTCGTTTTGATTTAATTTGGTGGCAATGTGTGCTTCTAATCCCACCAGATAGGCGTGTTCTGCTCGAATAGTGGGCCGGATCTGGTCTATAAGATGGGTTAAGGCTTCGGGTTGGGTAGTGGCTTCTGTCATGAGATCGTTGTGATTGACAATGGGTACTTGTGTAGTATAAAATGCAAACGCGAAGCCTGTATTACAAAGAATTCGGCGTTTAATTCATATAAGCATCAATAAATTTTATCAAACTAAAAAGACTTCGATCATTGTGAGGAAGATGCGGAATATTTCCAAATAAAAAAAGCCGGATAAAAAATTATCCGGCCTCAGTACTTTCATTGCGATAGCGCCTTATTGGTCGTCTTCCGGTAAAAACTTGTCGGAAAAGACATCGTCATCAAACCGGAATGGATCCGAAGACGGTTGGTCTGCATCCGAAAAAGTGACCGACTCTGGAAGCCCGCGCATATCGGCATCCGGCATTCTTTCCCGAATATGTTCTACCACTTCGTGGAAGGCACGGAAAAACTTACCAAAGTCCTCTTTATAGAGGAAAATTTTGTGCTTCTCGTACCGGTCTTCCGAAACACGCTTGCTCTCGGTAATGGTGATAAAGAAATCTTCGCCTGATCGGGTGGATTTCACATCAAAAAAATAGGTTCTTTTTCCGGCAGGTACGCGTTTGGAAAAAACTTCTTCCCGATCGCGGGAGCGCGGCCTGTCGTCGTAGCGGCGATCATAGGAATCGTCAGTATTGCGGTAACTCATCAATCTTCGCGGTTTACTCTTGGTGTTTGTCAAAAACAATGGTGGAACCGGGTAAGGGTTTCCGGTCGAGAAATTACAAAATAAAAAAGTTTTTCCTTTGACCAAGCATTATTTTTGCGATGTAGTTGTTTTTTTCATCTTTAGGCTTTCACAAGGGCATTCATCTCTTGTACAGCGCGTTCTAAACCCACCAAAACTGCTCGTGCGATGATGGCAAAGCCAATAGAGACCTCCTGTACATGGGGAACTTGTTGACGGAAGAAGTACCAATTGTGGTAGTCTAAGCCATGTCCGGCATGAACCTTTAGTCCCAGTTCATGTGCGAGGCGGGCGCCCTGTCCTAATTTCTGGGCTTGTGTGATCTGGGTCTGTGGGGTTCGTGCATTCGCAAAGTCTCCGGTGTGTAATTCAATGCAGGTGGCCCCCACTTCTGCTGCTGCGGCAATTTGCACCGGATCAGGATCAAGGAATAGGCTCACTTCGATGCCTGCATCTTGAAGTTTCTGGGTGGCGGCCAAGATCGCTTTCTGGTTTCCTACCACATCTAAGCCGCCTTCGGTGGTTACTTCCTCGCGCTTTTCTGGCACCAAGGTAGCAAGGTGTGGCTTAACGCTACAGCAGATGTCCACGATTTCGGACGCCAGCGATAGTTCAAAATCCAATTTACCCCGAACGGTTTCTTTTAACAAAAACACATCCCGCTCTCGAATATGACGACGGTCTTCACGAAGGTGGAACACAATGCCGTCGGCCCCAGCGAGTTCGCACAAAACAGCCGCATGAACAGGGTCGGGGAACGTTTCCCGACGCGCATTTCTCAGGGTAGCAATGTGGTCAATATTAATCAGAAGATTGGTCATGTATCAAAATACTAAATATTTTAGAAAAACGGCCATAACTTACGAATGAAATACCGAATGCCCCAAATTACACAACAACAAATCAAATAGAAGCCTTGTATTTTGACTGAAGGGCCATTATTTTGACGCTCCAGCCTTTTCGACGTTTGCCCCGTGTGGGCAGTATTTTGCTACTTGGCCTTATAGAGCATGGAATCCCGAAACATCATTGGTATAGAACTTTCTGGCGACACCCTTCGGTACGCCGAGGTACAACGACAAGCCCAGTCTTGGCAATTGGTTCGATTGGGGAGTTGCGGCTTTGATTTTAACGTCGCAGAAGCACTTTTAGGACACGAAAGCCGCCCCGAAGCGTTGGAGACCTTACGTCTTGCGCTAAACAATGTCTTTGGCGAGGGCTATACCGCCGAAGTTCGCTTGGCTTTGCACCCCAATCAGGGGTATTCTTTTTATGTACCCGTCTCTTCCGGATTAGATGAAGCCGCACGTGCACGGGTGTTTTTGCAGGAAGCCCGGACCATTGTCGGAACCGAGACGCCCAAATTACACTTTTGGCCACAGCCGCTTTATGTAGAGGAATTTGAAAACGGGGAGACGGTGACGTGGTATCACATTAGTGTTGTGTTCAAAGAAGTATATAACCGATTTGCCGCTTGTCTTCAGGATTTTAATCGGGCGCGCTACCAATTCGTCAGTTTAGAAACATCGGTGGCAAAAGTGATCAGCGAGCGCATGGCCAGCGAGGCCGAACAGGGGCGGCAACGGCTCCCATTCATTTTGGCATTGGGTTGCTACGAAAGCCATACCGAGTTTCTTCTTTGCAGGTCCTCAAATTTGCATTTTAGTACCTTTGCCGAGCGCATCAAGCCAGAAGAAAGTACCCGTCATAGCCTGCAAATGATGGAGCGACTCCACTTCCTGCCTACCATGGTCGGAAGCATCTTTATCTATGGGAATCCGGTGGACGTTACGGCCTTTGCCAGCCTGACGTATGCCTTTGGTGTTACCCCCAAGTTGCTTAATCCCATGACATTACTAGGAGATATGGCCGATCGTCTGTTAGACACCAGTACGAGCCTGAGTCCGTTTGTGCCTTGTCTTGGTGCGGCACTTCTTTCTTGATTTACCTATTGGAAAGCTTTACATCTTCGTATTAAATTGTAAACCACCGAATTTCTTTTGTGGTGTCGTTTTCTTGTATTCTTTCCCTGTCTCACCCCACTTATTCCATGAAAAATTTTAACATATTTCGCTACGTAGCGCTTCTGACGCTGGTATTATTGCCTTTGGGTTGTAAACAAAAAGGTGTTGAACGTGGACGTGACCCTTGGGTGTTCCGCTCTGTATTGGATTTACAACCGCGTATGGTGACCATTGCCCTTCACAAAGACCTGTGGGCAGCCTATGATGCCGAAAATGGTTCTTTTTTCCGGCTCTGGAAAGAAGGGGTAAACTTTGATGGTCCTGTTTATACCCAAAATCATGGCCCACAGCCCACCAGTATTGGCCCTGCCTATTTTATCAGCGAAAACCGAACCCCGTGGCTATTAAAATCGGGCAGCCAAGACACGAAGCCAAAGGTGCAATACAAAGGCCACCGCTTTCAGAACGGGCAAGTAACCCTGCGTTATGAATTGACAGGTGCGGATGGAAAGGTGATGACAGTCAGAGAGACTCCAGAATATATAGAAAAAGATGGCAAAATTGGATTTGAACGGATATGGGAGACCGAAAATGTTCCGAATGGAACTTCGGTGGCGTTAGCCCTCCACCTGAACTCCTTGGCTGAGGCTAAAAGTTACGAAACGGACGGCAATTTTGACGTGCTGCCCAATACCGAGAAAATGACCAATGCTGTATCGGGCACGCTCTACCTCAAAGCTAATGCCAAAACCAAACTCACGGCTTGGTTGGCAGCGGCCCCCAAGGTATATGCTGCTGCGCCCAAGGACTCATCCGGCGTGAAGCACCCCGCAGTGGTTCTTATGGAAAAAACCGATTGCTATACGTGCCACAACGAAAGTGTCCAAACAGTTGGGCCTGCCTTTCGGGCCATTGCCGAGAAATACAAATACACCAATACCAGTATCAATACATTGGTGGGTAAAGTGATCAAGGGAGGTGCAGGTGTATGGGGAGAGGCTGCAATGACGCCGCATCCCAATTTGCCTGTAGCCGATGTGAAGGCCATGATTGAATACATATTGTCGTTGGATGGTGAAGAATTGCACGAGGATCCTTTAGACAAAGGTCCCACATTCTCCCTAATGAAATCCGTACCTAATCCGAAAAATGAAGGATTGGCTGTTAATATCTACCGTTTTGCTTCTTTGGAAGATTATCCCACTTTGACAGACCAAGATGCACCGGTTTATGCGGGTGTAGTACCGAGTGTACATGCCACCACGCCAGAAGATTTTGGAGACCTCGACGAGAATTTTTATGCCGAATTTACTGGCTTTATTCAAATCCCTGAATCCAAAAATTATGTCTTCCGAACGATTAGTGATGATGGCTCTGAATTGTACATTGATGGAAAAAAAGTGGTGGATAATGGCGGGCTACATGGACCCGATCCAAAGGACGGGGAGGTACAACTGAAACAAGGCCGCTATCCTATTCGCTTGCGGTTTTTTCAGGGCGGCGGCGGAAAGGCAGTCTCTTTGCAATGGATTCGTCACGGGGAAGAGGCGTTTTCGGTAATTCCATCTTCTTTACTCAGCTATGATCCCAAAGACCTGAAAAAGACCAAGCCATATGTCGCGCCAGAACCTATAATTATCGGAAGACCAGGAGATGCCGCGCCCCTATTGGACGTACATCCGGGCTTCACCCTCGAAACCATCCGACCTAAGGACTTTAAACCAATGGTGGGAGGTCTGGATGTTGCACCCGATGGAACGGTCTATGTCAGTACATGGGACGAGATTGGCGGGGTCTATAAACTTGAAAATGTGAACAATGGTAATCCAGAAAAGATTAAAGTGACGCTTATTGCCTCTGGCTTGGCTGAACCATTGGGCCTTAAGATCGTAAATGGTGAAATATATGTTCTTCAAAAACATGAACTTACAAAATTAGTTGATCATGATAAAGATGGCCTCACCGATGAATATCTGACGGTGAGCAACCAATGGCGGGTATCACCCAATTTCCACGAATTCGCTTTTGGACTTACCTATAAGGATGGATTCTTTTACGCCACCCTTGCAACGGCCATATTGCCTGGAGGCGCCAGTGCAGACCCACAAATCCCAGATCGCGGGAAAGTCGCCAAAATCAACCTTCAAAATGGTTCGGTAGTATTTATTGCATCGGGCCTTAGAACCCCCAATGGCATCGGATTTGGGGTGGATGGAGAAATGTTTGTCGCAGATAACCAAGGGGATTGGTTGCCTTCCTCCAAGATTTTGCATGTGAAACAAGGGGCTTTTTATGGTTCGAGGTCGGTAGATTTTGCAGGAACAGCCAATACGCCCGTGATGCAGCCCGTGGTTTGGTTGCCGCAAGACGAGATCGGGAATTCGCCAAGCCAACCCTTGCCGTTAGAAACTGGCCCATACAAAGGACAGATGATGCACGGCGAAGTTACACATGGTGGCTTAAAACGGGTCTTTGCGGAAAAAATAGAAGGTGAATACCAAGGAGTGGTGTTCCGGTTTATCCAAGGATTGGAGGCCGGGGTAAACCGATCGGTACTGGGCGCGGATGGCAAATACTATGTGGGTGGCATCGGGAATCCGGGAAACTGGGGGCAAACGGGTAAACTATGGTATGGCCTCCAACGCCTCTCATACAATGGTAAATCGGCCTTTGAAATGCTGGCCGTCCGGGCAAAAAGCAATGGGATGGAGGTCGAGTTTACAGAACCTCTGGGTATAAACGATGGATTTGATCCGTCTGAATACCTCGTTCAGCAATGGTGGTACAAACCCACGATTGAATATGGAGGGCCTAAAATGGATTTACAGACCATGAAGGTCAGCCGAGTGGCGGTTTCCGAAGACCGTAAAAAGGTGTTTCTCGAAATTCCTGGCCTTAAACCACAACACGTGGTGTATATCCGGTTGATGCAGCCTTGGGTGAGTCAAAAAGGAAACAGTTTGTGGAGTACCGAAGCTTGGTACACCCTAAACCGTATTCCCCAAAATGCACCAGGGTTCACCGCCTCGGCCATTGGGGAAATTCGTCAACCCAATACCCTTACTTCGGCGGAAAAAACGGCTGGATGGCAGTTGTTGTTCGATGGCAAAACGACCAATGGCTGGAGAACTTATGGCAAACAAGGCATTGGATCTGCATGGAAAGCCCTAAACGGTACCCTCGCGTTGGGCGGGGAAAAGTTCGAGTGGCAAACGCAAGATGGGGGCGATATTGTGACAAACGAAGTATATGAAAACTTTGAACTGAACCTTGAGTGGAAAATCTCGGAAGGAGGAAACTCTGGGATCATGTACTTGGTGGTGGAAGAGGCCAAATACAAATATCCTTGGCTAACAGGCCCAGAAATGCAAATTCTCGATATCGCCAAGCATCCAGATGGCCGCATACCTAAACACCGTGCCGGAGACCTTTATGACCTGATCGGAAGCCCGTTCTATCCCACAAAACCAGTTGGTGAATGGAATTTTGTTCGGATTGTCTTGAATAAAGGAAAGTTAGAACATTGGCTAAATGGGATAAAAGTGGTCTCGACAACCCTTTGGACCCCCGAATGGACCGCCCTCGTTAAAGGCTCTAAGTTCATTGAAATGCCAGACTTTGCCAAATCACGGAAGGGCCGTATTGCCTTACAAGATCATGGGGACCCCGTATGGTTCCGCAATATCAAAATTCGGAAGTTGTAATCCTGCAAAATAACTCCTGAAAGGGCCAACTGTGGTTGTTGGCCCTTTCGTTTGAAATCATGCCTTATGCTCCGATTGCTTCTTTTATGGTTTCCTGTAATGGCCCTTTCACAATCCTTGCCGCAAAAGCTACATGCCGTACTTGATGCACACTTTACCCCTCATGAACCAGGTGTTGCCCTTTTGGTGATGGATGCTGGAAAGGTGATTTTCAGTAAAGGATATGGGACGGCGTACACGGGAAAACCAATGGCCATTACCCCTAAAACGGCATTTCGGATGGCTTCGGTCTCCAAACAGTTTACTGCAATAGCTGTTTTATTATTGGAAAAACAAGGAAGTCTGCGCTTATCCGATCGCTTGAGTCACTATTTTCCGGAACTTCCCGCTTGGAGCGAACAGGTGACGATCCGTCACATGATTACCCATACCTCTGGAATGATAGATGGAGAAAGCCTCTTAGCCGATGAGACAGGACGTGTTTTATGGGAAAATCCGCAGGTATATAAACTGCTTGGTGCAGACTATCAACGCCTCCGACAAATTGAAGACCGAGATCACCTGCGGCTTCTACAAGTCGTAGATTCCACATACTTTGCGCCCGGATCACAATTCAGGTACAGCAATTCTGCCTATTGTTTGCTCACACTCATTGTGGAAAAAACGGCTAAGATGCCTTTTTCGGCATTTTTAATGGAGAAGGTATTTAAACCATTGGAGATGAAGGGTGCGATGGCATTTCAACCGCCTGTTCGCATTCCGAATCGGGCCTTTGGATATGTCAGGAGAGGGCCGGAGAAGTGGCACTTTAACGACCAAAGCCAAACCAGTGCCACCCTAGGTGATGGTGGTGTCTATCTTTCTTTAAACGATTATGCCCGTTGGTATAGCGCTTTGTTAAACAACACCCCGATCCCCCTTAAAAAGGTGCACGAAACGTTGTTCTCGGTGGCTGGTCCACAACACCGCTATGGGGCAGGATGGTTTTTCGACGCAGACATGTGGTTTCATTCCGGCTCTACCTGCGGATTTTCAACTTTTGTGATTGCCATGCCTGCTTCGGGAAAATTGGTGGCATGGTTTAGTAACCGTGCCGACGACCACGCCGCTTTCCGGAAAATACAGACTTTGCTCGTGAAGGAAGGCTTCTTGAAAGAAGATGTCTGGCATTGGCATGAACAAACCCAATAAGGGTTCAACGTAACGAAAAACCGCAAGACCAAAAAGCCATGCGGTACGATCGTTCTGATGTCTTTACAGGAACGGTTAGGCAGTTTGCTCGATGCCCAATGAACGGTAAACGTCCATCATTTTGGCTTTTGGCCCTTCGCCCATCGGAACAAGCGGTAGGCGCATGAGCGGATTCATGAGGCCCATTTCACCTAGTAGGGTCTTAATGGGGATGGGGTTAGACTCGTAGAAACAAGCCCGCATGATGTCTAATAACTCGTAGTGTGTGGCTTTGGCGGCCGTAAAATCTCCACCAAGACACAGCCGTACAAAATCTGTAAAAGGCTGCACAACGGCATTGGCCAGCACCGAAATCACCCCATCGCCGCCCAATGCCGTAATCGGCAATACCAACTCGTCATCACCCGCATAGACAGCGAATCCTTCAGGGCGGTTACGGATAATATCCGATATCTGGGCAAGGTCTGCCGACGCTTCTTTTACCGCTACAACAGTCGGAACCTGCTCGGCAATGGCCAACATGGTCTCTGCTTTGATGTTTGATCCGGTACGTCCTGGTACGTTATATGCGATGATGGGGCAATCAGTGGCATCAGCAACAGCAGCGAAATGGGCCATATAGCCGTTGTGCGTGGGTTTGTTATAATAAGGGCCTACGATAAGAAGGGCGTCAGCGCCAGCAGCAGCGGCCTCACGGGAGTAGCGGATACAGTCTGAGGTGTCGTTGGTTCCCGTTCCAATGATAACGGGGATGCGTTGGTTGGTATGTTCGATCGCCGTTTCTACAATTTGGCGTCGTTCTTCACCCGTTATGGTAGGGTTCTCTCCGGTAGTTCCAAGGAGCACAAGGGCTTCCACGCCACCGGAAATCACAAAGTCAATATGGTTGCGCAATGCGCCCAGATCCAATTGGTTATTAGCCGAAAAAGGCGTTACCATTGCAGGCGCTGTTCCTCTGAAGATCATGTTTTTGGATGGTTAGATGTTGTTGTGATTTGTTTGTGTGGCATAGATGAGTGCCTTGTTGTAGTTGCGCTTTTGTTTGCGCGGGTTGGGTTTGGTCATCATAATGCAACAAATTTAAGGTTATGGTTTTGCTTGAAGGCATGAAAGTCATGACGTATTAGCATCATTTACAATACGAATCCGATCATTAATTTCCAAACAAGACCTTCTTGCAAATCATATTTCATAAAGGGTGTTTCTCCGTTTTTTGTCTGGAATCCCGCGAAATTCTCTTGACCCGTCCCATAGATTTTTTTGACCAAGGTTGGGAATGCTAAAAAAAATAGCTCCTTCGGTACATACAAAAGCGGAGGGGCTTGTTTTGCAGACACAAGATTAGTATCTTTATTTCGTTTGAAAGTTTTCAAACATAAAGAATGTTTCTTTTTGCCAAGGTTACCTTTTGCCATAAGTTCATGTTTGCTTTTACAGACAGGATCTCTCTTGGCGAAAGAAAACCCTATTTTGAAATGTTCCTGCCACAAAAGTATCCCCAACTGCTATTATCCTAACAATTAACCAACAAAAACAACGTATGCAACAGAGACTCGCAGACAAGGTGGCCATCATCACGGGTGGCAGTCAAGGGATTGGCCGGGCAACGGCCGAACGTTTTGTGCAGGAAGGCGCACGTGTGGTTGTGGCCGATGTAAACGTAGAAAAAGGAGAAGCGTTTGTTGCCGAACTAAAGGAGCAGGGCTATCAGGCCGCGTTTATTAAAGTTGATGTGACGAAAAAAACCGAAACCGACGCGATGGCGGCATTCGCCCACAAAACCTTTGGGCAGGTGGATATTTTGGTAAACAATGCCGGCATTACTAAAGACAGCACCCTCGTCAAAATGACGGAGGAAGCATTTGATCGGGTAATTGCCGTAAACCTGAAAGGCGTGTTCAATAGCACACAATCTACCGTCCCTTATATGATTGAGGGCGGTTATGGCCGTGTACTGAACGCCGCTTCGGTGGTGGCACTTTATGGGAATTTTGGCCAAACCAATTATGTGGCTACGAAAGCTGGTGTAATTGGCATGACCAAAACTTGGGCCAGGGAACTGGGTCGCCGAGGGATCACAGTTAATGCGGTTGCGCCAGGATTTATTGCGACCGACATGGTCAGCACCATTCCAGACAAGGTGTTAGACATGTTTCGCGAAAAAACACCCGTTCTGCGGCTGGGCGAAGCCTTAGATATTGCCAATGCCTA
This sequence comes from Bacteroidetes Order II. bacterium, assembly GCA_016788705.1. Taxonomy (NCBI): domain Bacteria; kingdom Pseudomonadati; phylum Bacteroidota; order unclassified Bacteroidota Order II.; species Bacteroidota Order II. bacterium. Next base: position 56,647 of record JAEUSQ010000008.1, on the reverse strand, counting down.
TCTGTTTCTCGCCAGCGAAGAGGCTTCTTTTATTACTGGTGTCACCTTGAGTGTGGATGGCGGGCTTACCCTCTAACAAGACCAAGGCCCTCTAACAAGACCAAGGCATCAAACACAAGGGGTTTGGGAGGAAGGCCCTTGTGTTACACCTCATAATCTACGCAGGTACGTCCGGAGACCAAGCTCTTTATACGTGGGATACCTGCTTGATGTGCTGGATGGCTTTGATACGCTTCCAGACCAGCTCGGTCTTCAAATTCAGAAAACAGCGCCACATCCCAATTTGTCTCTGGTGTTTCGGGCAGATTAATCCCCACTTCAAGGTGACGAATGGAAGGAATCTGGCCTATAAGTCCCTCGAGTAGGTCTTTAATCTCTTGGGCGTGAACTGCTTTTTCTGGATCATTGGCAGGCAATGACCATAGGACGATGTGTCTGATCATCTTGGTTTTTGTTTAAGAAACAGGAGAAATTGTTTTCTGAAAGCGCCAAAAAACGTGCGAAATCTCGGCACCAGCGTGTTGTGCATAAAAAGTATAGGGTCCTACCCAAGGGATGACACTAAATGTATGGCCATCAGCCTTCTGATCCCGCAAACAACGTCTGAGCAAAACCGCCCCAATCCCCAATTTGCGCTCAGTGGGGTCTGTACCCATTGGCCCAAACCACGGGAGGCCGACATGTGTCCCATCATATGCAGCAAATCCGAGGAGTTGTCCATTCCGTAGGCCAAGGTGTATGGCCACAGGGTTTTTGCGAAACGAAGCGGCCACCTCAAACTGCCATGCGCTAAAATATTGGGCCAAAAAAGCCATTAGCGGTTCAAAATCTTGCAAGTTGGCACGACGTACTTCCAGACCGCGTGATAATAAACGTGCTTCTGCTTCGCTGGTATCCCAATCATCGGCCAAAAGATTGCAGTGCATGTGGTAGCCTTCATTAAATTTTTCGTAACCGTTTTTTTGAAAAAAGGCGATGGTGGACGTGTAACGCGGGTCTATGCCGGGGATGAAGTAGGCAGGCGGGGCCTCGCCCACCCGAATGGTATGTGCGCCCAAATCGGAAAGTGCCGTTTCCATACGAAGTAAGAGCATCTTTCCCACGTTTTGCTTGCGATAGGTCTTAGAAACCAGCATCATCTTAATGTACCCAATACCGCTCGAACGCACAACACCCATCGCAAAAGCAACTGGTTGGGTTCCCGCAAACACGGCTAATGCGTGCTGCGGTACAAAATCTGGGTCTTGGTAAACAAATTCCTGCCAAAGATCCGGCGTAAGCGGGTCATAATCTGCCGAGGCATTCCACATTTCTAATAGTGCAGCGTTTTCTTGAATTGTCGCTGTTATGGGTCGAATGGCTAAGTTCCGATTGGTTTGCATTGTCGTGGAGGTCTAATAAGCAGTACTTTGCGGATAAAGTACAAAAAAAACACCCCATGTGGTTGCGCGGGCAGTGTAACATTAGGAAAGACCACAAAATAACTTGACCAACAATCCATGTAAAATGTACACTGTAAACGATAATTTTTCGGATTTTTTTTCCAAGAACGTTTTGCATCCACATCGGTTCGTCCATCAATATGATAGGAGATGGCTTGACGACGCTCTCGATCCAATGCAACCCAAATCCAACGCTGATTTCCCTTATTTTGAACAAAACTCTATGCTTCATCGCACTCACAATCATATAGTTGAACTAAAATACGCTCACTTGCAGGTTCTTGAACCACATTTAAATCTTCTGGAATGTTGGTATATACTTCTTGCAGATAGCCCATAAGCTACGACAAACTTCTCTTCATGGCTCGGCAGATACCGCGAAGTGAAATTCGTTCACCAAGTAATCCTCTTACAATTTGTTTTTCTTGGTCGGATACTGACTTTTTTGTTGGATTTAAGATACATTGTCTTGCACAACAATTGCATTTATGGTTCTGTTTTTGATTGTGTGTTTGTCCATTTTTCTTTACTTTATGGCTATGGCAATCGGGGCAATCCAGAATCGTGTTCATATTAAGAAGGCGTTTAGGTTAGCGTAAAAACCTTTTTAGTTTACATTAATTTGACTATGTTTATTTGTCTATTTTGGTTGACTTGTATAGCCTTGCCAAGGAAATGTGCTACCGGAAGAAGGACTGAGTGCCATACAGCCTAGTAGCAGGTGCGATCGTACATTCCGACCAAGGCAGCCTGTACGACAGTGCAACGTTCAGAAAGCACTTAGCAAAGCGGGGCTACTGGCAGAACATGTCACGCAAGCTATGATAACGCCTTCGCAGAGTCCTTTTCCAGTAGGCTCAAGGGCGAACTTTTGCAGGACGAGATTTTTGATACCTTTGAGGATGCCTACACGGAAATGTTCAATTACATCGCCTGCTCCTACAACCCGAAAAGGAGACATTCGGCACTGGGGTATCTTGGCCCGGACAAGTTTGAGGAACGCTACTTTTCTAACTTAACGCTGTGTCCATGAAAATGGGACCATGTCATTTTAGGCATAGAGCCATAATGGACAAACAAAAAGCACAGCCGCCAAACAGTCTATGAAAAACATAAGCCTTGTATTGCTTCTTACTCTGATGGGTGGATGTAGCACATTCAATTCTCAAAAAGGTGATGAGTTTAACCTAAAACAACAGGAATCTACCACGTTACCTGGTTCCGATATACAACTCCGTTTTGAACGGGTGGTTTCTGATTCCAGATGTATGCCCGGTATGCAATGTTTCTGGGAAGGGGTGGCCGAAGTGGAGCTAAGCCTGTGGTCCAACAGACAATCGCAGCGGGTTTCGCTCTTTTCCACCGATACAGGAACGACCTTCCATAAATCAGTGGTGGTGCAGGGCTACCGAATTTCTTTTCAAAAATTAATGCCCGAATTTGAAGCCAATACCACGCCTATTGCTCTGTTGACCTTGCGTGTAGAACTTGTTGAGTAGCTACATTTGATGTATTTTCGGTACATACAGGCCTCTGCGAGGTCAGAATCGTTCATAAAAATCAAGCTACATGTTTAATCTTTTTGGAAAAAAGGACTTTCCGCAGTGGAATACGGCTCCGGAGATGGAAATTGATACGGAAAAAACGTACATCGCTACCATCGAAACCTCTAAGGGTAATATCGAATTGGAACTTTATCCGGCTTATGCCCCCAAAACCGTGAATAATTTTGTCTTTCTGGCAAGACAAGGGTTTTATAATGGGACAGTTTTTCATCGCGTGATTCCAGACTTTATGGTACAGGGCGGTGATCCCACGGGTACTGGCCGTGGGGGGCCGGGCTATCGTTTTGAGGATGAATTTGCCGGAAACCCCTTGGTGCATGAACCGGGTGTTATTTCAATGGCAAATGCAGGCCCACGGACAAACGGGAGTCAGTTTTTCATTACGCATATCCAAACCCCTTGGCTGAATGGAAAACACACGGTCTTTGGAAAAGTAACTGAGGGGAAAGTGGAAGTGGTGGATGAAATTGAGCAAGGAGACCAAATTGTTGCCGTAACGATTCGGGAGCAAGCATGATCTTGCGCTTCGGGTGAACGATGATCCGGACTTTTTTAAAAGAGGCATCTCCTTTTGGTGGGGGTAGCCTCTTTTTTTATTGTAGCCTAAAGTGGATGGTTGGGGTTTCTAAACAACCGTTTAAGAAAAAGAAGCACTTCTTGGATTCATAGAGGTGCTCGAAAAGGTCGTTTTTTGCACCCAGACAACAAAAAGACAGCTTGTCGAGAAAAACAAACTGTCTGGTGAAAAAATCGAAAGAAGCACGGGTTCAATAACCCAAGGCAAGGCTCTGCCCACGAGGATCTGCCCCACCCCAATAAACCCGTTTTATGGCCTTGGCCTGATTGGTGTTTAGGCCACTAGGATCGGTTTTGGTAGAAACGGTTTCGTGGGAGATCAGGATACAATCTGCCATCCCACTGGTTCCGGCGCGTTGCGAGAGTTTCCATCCTTTGGTTTCCAAGTTCCGCGCAACATCCAAGGGAAAGGCCCATTTTTCGTGAAACAGCACTTCGGGTAGCCATTGATGGTGAATGCGTGGTACCGAAACGGCCTCCGCGATGTTCATGCCATGATCAATGACATTGGTAATAACTTGATACACCGTCGTAATAATGGTAGAGCCACCCGGTGAGCCTGCCACCATAAATAATCGGCCTTGAGGATCGTCCACAATGGTGGGGGTCATGGAAGACAACATGCGTTTATGAGGCTGGATGGCATTGGCTTCCCCACCGATCACGCCAAACATGTTCGGCGTACCTGGTTTAGCGGAAAAATCGTCCATTTCATTGTTCAGAAAAAAGCCTGCGCCATCCACCACAACAAAGTTCCCGAAAGCCCCATTGATGGTTGTGGTGACGGCTACTGCATTTCCGTCTTTGTCCACTATTGAATAGTGGGTGGTCTCTGTGGACTCTACGGCCAGCGGGTTTCCGTGTTTGATGGTTTCGCTCGGTGTTGTTTTTTGGGGATTAAAAGACTTCATCCGTTCGGCAGCATAGCGTTTTTGTATCATTTGGTCTTGTGGAACCGAGAAGAAATCGGGGTCCCCCAGCCATTCGGCCCTATCAGCATACACCCGCCGCATGGCTTCGGCCTCCAAATGGATGAGTTCGCTCGAACGGAAGCCCATCTCTTTGAGGTTATAAGGCTCTACGGCATTCAACAATTGCATCAGTGCAATCCCTCCGGAAGAAGGGGGCGGCATAGAGAAAATTTTGTACCCGCGATAGGTTCCGGTGACCACGGAACGTTCTTTGGATTGATAGGCGGCCAAATCTTTATGGGTAATAAGCCCACCGCCACGCTTCATTTCAGCGACAATCAAATCAGCTGTTGGGCCTTTATAAAACCCGTCATGGCCCTTTAGTTGGATGCGGCGGAGAGTGGCAGCAAGGTCTTTTTGGATGAATAATTCCCCAGCCAAATAGGTTTTGTCTGGACTGCCTTTCGTGAAATACTTAGCGGTTGACTTGAATTCGGTGAAATCTTTATAAAAGTGATTAAACATATCGGCGTCTTGATCAGTGAGCCGCCAGCCAAGCGAAGCCAGCCGAATTGCAGGAGCCATTACCAACGAAAGTGGGAGTTTCCCTTTGGCTGCATGGGCTTTCAGCATACCCGCTACGGCTCCAGGTACGCCATTGGCCAAATATCCTTTTGTACTGCGGGTAGAAACAAAATTTCCCTTTTCATCCAAGAACATGTCGCGGGTGGCTGCTTCGGGTGCTTTCTCGCGATAATCAAAAGAAGTGGCTTTTCCGTCTTGGTCTCGGATGAGCATAAAGCCTCCACCACCAATGTTTCCAGCCACCGGATACACTACTGCAAGGGCAAATCCTGTTGCAACGGCTGCATCCACGGCATTGCCGCCCTTTTTGAGGATTTCAAGTCCGGCTTTTGTTGCTTCGGGATGTGCGGATACCACCATACCTTTCTCGCCACGAACGGGATCGGGGACGGCATACAGGGCTTGCTCGGTTGGTTTAAAAAGGGTGCCGCCGGAAACAAATAACAGGCTTAATAACAAGGGCAATACATAAAAGGCAGGGAAGCGTCTCATAGAAAGGGGATTTTGTTTTGGAAGGAATCGGAATCTACAATCGAAAAGGACAAAACGCAAAATAGAAGAGGGGTTTAACGTGTGCTAAACCCCTCTTTTTCAACCATAGATTCCGCTTAGAGTGAGTAGCTCAGGCGGGTATAAACATAGCGACCCATAAAGCCAAAGGGCGAAAATGCGCTATAGGGTAGAATTCCGTTGTTGCTGTCCACCTTCCAAACTTTGTCTGGATAAACATCCAAAATATTGTTGGAGCCAATGGAAAGTTGCGCACCACGACGGAATTTGTAGTTCACTTCGGCATCAAACAAGGTTTTTGCAGAGAAGACCTGGTCGCGGGGATTAAATCCGGTGGTACTGTCTGGGGCATCAGCAGCCAGCGAAGTTACTTCACCGTATCGGATGGCACGTAAGGTAATGCCGATGTTGTTGATGTCGTATTGCAAGGTGAGGGTTTCTTTGTCGGTAGGTTGCGCGCCTTCAAAATCATTCAAGCGCTGACGACCGATCAAGGCCGTAAAGCCTAATGCCTCGAGGCCAGGGGTTGCAGGGATGTAGCGAAGGAACGAGTTTTTCTTATCTGCTGCGGCATTCGTAATCTCGGTTTTATTGAGGTTTAGCGCTACCGAGGCTCGGAGTTTCCCTGGGCCTACTTGGGTTGCATAACGGGCCGTCAGATCCAAGCCTTGTGTGCGGGTATCTATGGCATTGGTGAAGAAGCGTCCACCGTTTGCATTGATGCCTTTGGTAGCCAAGAAATTCTGTACAGTCGTTCCAGTAAAGTTTTCGGTAAAGGTGATCCGGTCTTTGATTTCAATCTGATAAGCATCAATCGTAGCCGCAAAATTACCAGCATTAAATGTAATCCCTGCACTCAGGTTAAAAGAGGTTTCTGGTTTTAACGCGGTAGCGCCCAAGGCTTTGGCAACAGGAGAATCAACCGTAAACGTACCCACTTCAAACGGTACACCATTGATGAAGTTGGTGGAGATGGTGGTGAAGTATTGCTGTTGCAAGGATGGCGCACGGAATCCAGTGCTGATGGCGCCACGCAAGCCAAGGCTTTCGGTGAGGTCAATTTTGGTGGCAAATTTCCCCGAGAAGTTAGAACCAAAATCGCTGTAGTTTTCAAAACGACCAGCAAGACTCAAGAGAATATTGTTCGTTATGTTGTTCTCCAAGTCTGCATAAGCGCCGAAACTGGTCCGTTTGGCATCCGAAAGGCTGTTGGGCGCAAAACCGGGGAAGCATTGGCAACCCACGGCTGCTGCAGCACCTTTATTGGGACCATCCAATACTTTTTGTCCGCCATCTTTGTACGAAACCTCTTCTCCTTGAAGGATTTTATAGTTTTCCCAACGGAATTCGCCGCCCAGTGCCACCGAAAGTGGGGATGCCATTCCGACGTCGAGTTGACGGAAGAGGTCTAAGTTGGTTGTGGCTTGGCCAAAAGACAATGCACCCGAGTCAATTTTGGTAGGAGATGTGGCGCCATAGGTCACATTGGCCACATCTTTCATATTGAAGCGCAAGGTATTGGAACCATATTTTTCGCTCAGGTCATAGCTCCAATCGCCGAGCGTACCTTTAAATCCACCGGTAAGGGTATAGTCGGTTACAAGACCATTGATCTTCGGCAAGAAACCATCGGGATAAAGGCTACGGATCGTGCGGTTATCGCTGGCCGGACGGAAGAAACAGCCTGTAAGCCCTTCTCGGTTGCTATACCCACCAAAGGCATAAAGGTTGGCGCCACTATCGCCTAAAGGGATATTACCATTGAAGAACAGGCTAAGACCAGTTTGTTCTCCATTACCATACCAGAAGTTGTTACGATCGAAGGTGGCTTCACGAGGATCATCGGTTCCTGCGGTTTGGCTGGTGTTAAGCGTGCCATCGGCATTGATCCCAAAGTAGTTGCGGCGTGGGTCTAATCCGGCGCGGCTTGCATGGGCTTTATCCACAAAGTTAGCAGCGAGGTAGAGGGAGCCGTTTTCGCCCAAGCCCAAGCCATATCCAAGGTTTAGGTCGATAGACTGCCCATCAAGGCGAGAAATGGTTTCTTGTGGTGAGCCGCCCAGTCGCTTGGTCCCTGCTTCGTTGGCGCCGTCCCAGTTATAGGTTCCGGCGGCATCCAAGACATTTCCACTGGCATCTTTTGCTAAGCTACCATCCAAGGCTAAGCGGTTTCCTTCGCTTTCGGTATAGCCTCTTAATTCGTTAGAAACGTATTGTCCAGCATTCACCCGTACATCTAACCCTTTTTTCTGCTTGAGAACCAAATTGATGACCCCAGCAATGGCATCGGAACCATATTGGGCAGCAGCACCGTCTCGCAGGACTTCTACGCGCTCAATGATTCCGGAGGGAATAGCGTTCATGTCTATACCTGTAGAGCCACGTCCGACAGAACCATTCACGTTCACAAGTGCGCTGGTATGTTGGCGTTTACCATTGATAAGCACCAACATTTGGTCGGGAGCCAAACCACGCAACGTGGCCACTTTGATGTGGTCGGTTCCATCCGTGATCGAGGATTGCGGCGCATTATAGGAAGGAACCATCGCTTGAAGCACCTGCATGGTCTCGGTTGCGCCCGTGGACTGAAGCTCGCGCGGGGTGATGACGTCAATCGGTACCGGAGAATCTGTCACAACGCGGTCTTCACGACGGGTGCCTAGTACCACCACTTCATCGCTACCGATAAGGTCTTCCTGAAGGGCGACATCCAATACATTCCGCCCAGGTCTGATGGTGGTGGTTACAACTTGGGTTTTATAACCCACAAAACTGGCCCGGATTTGATACGAACCTGCGGCGATAGACAAGCGATAATTTCCATCTGTGCCTGAGACTGCACCGATCTGTTTGCCAACGACGAGCAGGGTAACACCGGGAAGGGGCTGCCCCGATCCCGCATCGGTTACCTTACCAGTAAGGGTGGTTTGCGCCCAGGCAAACGGGGTTAATAAAAAGAGGGCTAAAAATACAGCAGGGATACTCCTTCGGAGGGCGCTGGTTTTAAAGGGAATCATACGGCTTGGGTTTTGGGTTTGGAGTGAAGGTTTATTAGGTGGGATCAATAAATATACTACTTAATTTAGGAAAGGAAAACTATATTGATATAACAGTTTGGCATATATCATAAAAAAACTCCGGCGGAAAGGCCGGAGTTTTCAATAACGAGAGCATTTAAAAACTTAGAGGTTGAAATTACTTCTAAAGTCTTCGATCTCTGCTTTTTCGCGCAGTTGTTCCATCCAACGGGTTTTTACTTGCTGAAGACCTTGTTGGCGGAGCGTTTGTACAATTTCGGCCTTTTCATCTGGTTTCATGGTAGAAGCATTGAAGTTGCCTTTGCTCGTTAACTTCACCACATAAACACCGTTTTCACCAACAATAATACCGCTCGATTGTCCCGGCTTCAGGGCGCTCAGGGCGCCTACAAACTTCGCTTCGCGGCCCAATGTCTGGATCAGCGCATTGTTGTACGTAAGATCGGTTGCGGTATTAACATTGGTTTTGAGTGCTTGTGCAAGACCATTGCCAAAACCATTTTTGGTCATCGCTGTCCGGAATCGCTCTTCGAGGATATTTTTTTTCTTTTCGTTTCGAGCGCGTGGTTCCAATACGGTCTTTAACTCTTCGACGGATTTGTATCCTTCTGGTTTGCTTTCAAGCAACTGAACCACCACCATTTTGTCGTCTAACTCCACCACATCACTGATCTGGTTCGGTTTGGCCTTGGCCAAAAAGTTCATGATGGCGCGGCTTGGACCCAAAAGGGGAATGGTGTTGGCGCCTTCTTCCACCGAGGTGTTTTGCACCTGAAGTTTTTGTTTTTTGGCCTCGGTACGGAAGTCATTGGCCTCGGTTGCAAAATATTGAAAATCCTCCATGCTCTTGCGGATCCGATCTACGGCTTCTGCACCTACATCAATTGGGCGCATAAAGTTGGCCACTTGTATCTTAGAAGAGGTAGTAGCCGTCCGTGTAGCAACCTTAATGATATGGTAGCCAAATTGGGTTTTGACAGGCCCTACTAATTGGTTTAACGGAGCGGTTTCTACGGCCTTTCTAAACTCAGGCACGTAATTGGCGGTAGGGGCTTCGCCCAAGTCTCCCCCATTCTGTCCTGAACCGGGGTCTTTGGAATTGGCTTTTGCAAGGGTGGCAAAGTCACCTCCTGCTTGTAATTGTGTCATCAATTCCTTCGCCTTTGCTTCTTGCTCAACAAGGATATGGCTCGCACGGGCTGTATAAGCCGGATCAGACTTTACACCCAGAATCTTGACCAAGTGAAATGCCCCTGCATCGGCAACGGGCCCCACAACGGTACCAACGGTTGGGTTCGCAAAAAGCATATTGGCCAAAACGGGGCCAAATTGGCTTTTATCGCGATAGGTAGAGTCTAAGGGCGCCATTGAGTTGTTTTGCGTAAAGAAACTACGATAGTCTTTTGCATTGGCGAAGGACTCGCGCAGGGTACCAAGTTCATTCCGCACGCGGGCACTATCGGCAGAGGTAGCCGTAGTTTGCTTACTGGCAAAGAGGAACGAATAGGACTTCTTGCGCTTAAACTCTTCTTTGTTTTCGTTATAGTACGACCGGAGTTCGGCATCGCTTATCGTAACCGATTTGTCCTGAATGTCGGCATATCGTAGCGCTATGTATTCTGCGGAATAGGTCTGATTACGCCTTAGATACTCGTCCACCACGTCGGCATCGGAAATCCGAACGGTTGCTTCGAGGAGTTTATCCAGCTTCTCTTGCGCACGTTTCTCGCGGAGATAGTCTTGGATTTGCAATACCTGCGGACGACGTTCGGCGTTTTCCCAGAAATTTTTCAACGCAGTACGGTTAATACCACCTTTGCCATCGCTGAAAGACTGGAGGATGATGGGATCGGGACTGGCCCCAAAAACCATGTCAATCACCTCTTGATCCGTCACCTGAATGCCCAGTTTTTTCATTTCACGTTCGCGCAATTTGCGCTCAATCAGGGCATTAAACACGAGATCACTATATTGATCTCGCATCGCCTGCGTAACTTCTTGGCCGTTTTGTTGGGCCTGCTGGATGTAGTTGTTGAGCAAATTCTGAAATTGCTCCCGTTCGATAGGTTCACCGTCAACGGTTGCAACGTTCAGGGCATTGCTCCGGCCAATGACATCCATCGCACCAGAGTCTGTGAATACCCAGATTCCACCAAAAGCAATGACCAATATCCAAAGAATGGCTGCGGTGCTTTCCCGCATTTTGTTCATGACACCCATAGAAAAACCTCAACTTAGCCTAAAATAAAGGGGGGTCTGTTTAGTTTGCAAAAACGCTAAAAAATCCGGCGTGTTAGGACTTCGCCGGATCGGTACAGTTTTAAAATATACAACAATCAAACCAAAAACACCAAGTAACAACCATGTTTCGCTCGAATATTTCCAAAATCTTGTTTTGAAAATCGTCTTGACTTAGGTGACAGGCCCTTCTGACGTAAATGAAGTATGAAGGTAACTATTTGATTTTAAAGCATCTCCGATAAGGCGAAAGGTCTGGTCAATTTCTGTTTGGCTATTCCAGACAAAGGGGGCCAAGCGCAGGAGGTTTCCTTTGCGGCTATCGGTGAAAATATGATGTGCTTTCAGATGGTGGCACATATAGTCTGCATGGGGCATTTCGAGTATCAACATGGGGCCCCGTTTTTCTGGCGTCACGGGTGACCGGAGCGTAATCGGGAGGGCTTGTATGTGGTCTATTGCGTGGGCCGTGAGAGCGAGGGTGTGGGCCCGAACACGGTCAATGCCTGCTTCCAGTAAGATTTTTAACCCTTCAACGGCATGATATAAGGGCGCGACAGCCGTGGTTCCGCCCAAAAAACGCCGTCTTACCTCCGGATGCCATGTGGGCTTGAGGTTAAAGGCAAAGGGTGCCGCATCTGCAAACCATCCTGCGGTGGTGGGCCGCAAGTCTAAGCCCGGACGTATATAAAGGTAGCCGTTTCCTGCTGAACCAGAGGCCTCTTTGAGTAACCCACCCACATAAACGTCGGCTTTGGTTTCTTGTACAGCCGTGGGTACCGATCCCGTGGCATGATAGCCATCTACCACCAATAAGCCACCAGCAAGGTGTACTTTTGCTGCTACGGAGGTCACAAAATCGTCTGTCAAGACTTCTCCGGAAGTGAATCCGACATGGCTTAAAAAAACCAGGGCGGTGTCTGTGTCAATGGCGTCTAAAATGGCCTTTCGGTTACAAAATCCGTAGACATCTGGCGGTACTATGTGCAGCCGGAGTCCATACAGTTGTTGCCATTGATGAACAGGGTACAACACGGAAGGGAAGGCATCGGCAGGTACAACCACTGTTTTTTTATGTAAAAACAATTGGCTGCACGACATCAGACCCGTGATGGCGGCGTGGACATTGGGAAGCAAAATACACGATCCGGCAGGCGCACCGAGCATGGGCGCAATAAAGGTATCCGCCAAGTATTCCGGCAAGTTCCACCAACCCACTTTTTCGTCGGAGTCGGGTTTCCAATGGTTTGGGATGTGGTTCCAAGCATCCACCCCTTGTTGTTGCCAATCTTCTGTAAAACGTTGCATCATCGCCGGAACGCTTCGAGGCATTAGGCCATGCGTAAAGGCGCGTAGTTCAATGGCTGGGTAGTCCGGTACTGCATAATGATGTTTGAGGGAAAGAAATGGGTTCATCTGTTGCGGTTCTGGTTTGTTATGGCGCAATTGGTCCACGAAAAGGAGCATGACTCGTATGGTAAAATAATCACAAAACACCTGTTTTGGGAGAAGATTAGCAACCCTTTCGCGTCCGCAGGACCGAATGTTTTGTTGGTAGCGAAGCTCAGTTCAATAAAGCTAACTTGGGACTCTGACAAAATTGTAATTCAGGGTGATTCCAAAGAATATAAAATTGACAGAGGAGAAGAACAGACCGAAGAACAGTGACAGAAGAAAAGAAGGGCAGCCGATAACAGTAGTTTGGCGTAATGGCGGGGGACGTGGTAAATTGAACAGTAGTTTTTCAAATCAACATTTGTGCTGGTTGACTGTTTTGTGCTCCGAATTGAAAATCAGCGAAGCTAAATCCGCCACTGCGCCAAGCCGCAAAACGTTTGATGTATGCTGCGCGTTTGTCAAAAGTAAAATCCATTTCTAAGCTGGCAGCATGAAATTTATCGTAGATGCCCAGCTTCCCTACAAATTGGCTTTGTTCATTCAAGAAAAAGGCTACGATTGTGTGCATACGGACAATTTACCCAATAAAGAACGTACCAAAGACCATGAAATATGTGCTCTATCTGTTCAAGAGTTGCGCATTGTAATTTCGAAAGATGGGCGAGCAGGCAAAAAAATACTATTTCCGAATCTGAAGGGTGGGGAATGTCAGATAAATACCAGCAACCCTAATAAACTGAAAAGACAAAATCTACGATAAGGAATCATAAAACCTCCTGTGGTTTGATGAAGATATGTTGTTTTGCGACCATAAAAACGGGGTGCAACCGCGACCACACCCCGTACACCTTAGGGGAGCAGTTCGATGGAAACAAGCTGATATTTTGCAATCCTGATTGAGTCGTAGCCCTTCCCGCAAGGAAGGTAGGATGGAGCGAGTTCACACAAGGGTCTTAAAGCCAAGCCAGCGGTTTCCCCGACGATCCTTGCATTGATTTTATATTTTTGTCCGATTCCTAAATTTGTGGTATCAAGCAACGCAGGTATTTCGGCAAAATTTGCATATACAAGTCGGTTACGATCTTCTTTTTGAAGTCGTTCGAACAACATATAGCGAATATGCATAGGCAATGGCCATTCTTCCGAACTTGATGGCTCTGGAAGTTGCATTAATACAACTTGTTCTCCAACCAGATTCTCCCATTGAATGTCTTCTTTATACGACTTATAGCCGTCAAAATCAAGGGTGTCACAACCAGCAAGCCACAATAGGCAAATACTAATCGCATAGTAATAATGTGTTTTCATTATTTAATAAACCAAATAATTACTAATTAAAGAAAATATACAATTTGGTATTTACGGTTTGAGCAACAGTTTGTGCTTGGTGATGAGTCGAAGGATACAATCCGTTGGGGTCATCCCGCCACGCCGTGATATAATACCCGTTGTTGCTATTTCCAATGAAGGCAGCAGTACGTCGACTCATTTCCCGCTACAAAAAAAATGGCGCAGCAAAGGCTACGGTCTTCTTAAACTTATGGTACTTCTTTAACCTCTGTTAAACTAAACATTGCCATGGGGAAATAATCCCACGACCGTTTTCTAGTAGTGCAAAAAATGTGATCGGGAACAATTGCTTTGCAATCTTGTGACCAAGCTACTTGATCAAATCTTGCACTTGCCTCATAGGTACTTCCTATCTTGTAACTTTTTTCAGGTATTACCTGTGTAACAAGCGCGTTATTAGCTGCGATTACACGATTTACGTCCTGAAGTAGGCTTTTTTCGGTATATTGCAACCGTTCAAAAAGCAGCGAAACAACCCCGTCATTAGGAACCACATCAATAACCCCTCTTAAAATCATCCTCTCTTGTACGATGTCCACTTTTTCTGGAGTGGCTACTTTGTAATACGTTTCGGAAAAGCCAGATGTAAAGAGATCACATCCGCTTATAACTGACAAAAACAGGAAAGTAATTATCACAAAAATTTTTGTTTTCATAAAACCTCCTATGGATTGATAAAGATATATTTCTCGCTTGCAACAAGACTGGCAATATCCATAGCTGAACTATGGGAAGTTGGATGCACAATTGTAGGACCAGGAGTAGGCGGATCATCATCCCGCCAAGCTGCGATATAATGCCCGTTGTTGCTGTTCTCAATGAAGGCTTTGGTATTACACTCATCTCTTACCCCAAAAAAACGGGGTGTAGTGGTAGCCACACCCCGCACATATTATGGGAGCGGCTCGATAGAGGTGATGTGGAAAAAACCAACGGGTGCAAGGTCATATTTTTCTAAACAGGGGCGATAGTTTTCGACCTTGCAAAAAATATACTGTGATGAATGTGTGGTTCGTATAAACTTTGCACTAACGCGGTATTTTTTACTATGTATCATCTTTTTAGGGTCATATTCTGCTGGAATTAAGAAAAAAGAAGCAAGTAAAATCCGGTTCACGTCGTCTTTCTGCACTCCTTCCGCAAAGCCCAGCCGTTCAAAAAGGTAAGAAGAGGTTTTTGAAGGTGTATCTAAGGTATCCCGCAAGACCAAGGTTTCCTCAACCAAGTTGCTTTCCAAAACTTTGCCTGGATATACCCTATCTCCGTAGAAGACAAAATCTCGAACGCTGTCGCAGCCACTAAGCCCTAAAAGGAGTGTGCAAAGGAGCAGTGTATGTTTAATCATGGCATACTTGGTTTAAGGGTTAATATAAATGTACTTGCTCCCATCTATACTATTTGCAACAAGATAGGCATCATCATAATTCGATGGGTGTGATTGTTCATTACCATCCCGCCACGCTGCGATATAATGCCCGTTGTTGCTGTTTTCAATGAAGGCAGCAGTACGTTGGCTCATTTCCGACCAGTCAAGCACATCTAATAACCAATGCCCTCGGAGTGCGTCGTATTGACTATCATAGCCTACATAGTTGTTGTGTAAGTCCATTGCACGGTGGCGCGGTTCATTTGGCCTTATGATTTCATACAATGTCCCTATATCGCGTGCCAGATTTTTTCCCAGCCACCTCCTCATTAAAACATTGACGTAAACATGTCGGAAGGCATCGCCTTCATCACCACCACCACTGTTTGGATATAAGCGTTTTTGCTCGTCGGTTGCATATTTTCTTGCCAAGAGTGTACGTGTAACCACAAGGAAGTGGGAAGCAAGCCTCAAGGCAGCAAACACAGCAAAAAGACGCTCTCGGCCTGGATCTGGATAACTGATATCCGCTGTACCATCTATTTCCATGACTTCCTCCAATGGTGTTGTAAACACCTCCCAAGTTTCCTCGTCATTCAACCAAGTGGTGGCCAGCGTCTTCTTTAGTTCCCGTATTTGCCCCTGATAGGCTTCTGCGGAGAACGTTTTCCCCAGATTGGTTTTTTGCTTTACCACAGCTTCCAAGGCCAACAAGTCGTTTCGTTCGGCTTCGGCGGGTTTGAGGAAGGCCAGTTCTTGTTCTATAGTCGTCACAAAGCCCGGAAAATCGGGTTCAGGCGCATCATCGGATTCAGTTTTAGAAAGCCCAGAGAGTGCCAATCGGAGCTTATAAGCGGATATACTTTCTTTTTGTTGGTTGTCAAATGCTTTAAGCATCCCCGTATATCCCTTTTTTTCTGGCTCCATCTCAAGCAGGCGATTTTCAATATATGCCATTGCTTTTTCTTCAAATTCCGCACCTTCTTTCAATGTGGGGTTCATGTTCACGAACTCGCGATGGGCAATATAGAAAGAAATAGGAGAATATTGCCGTATAACGAGATGTGGTTTTTCTTTTTCTTGCTGTGTTTCAGGTACTACCGAAGCTGAGTCGCAAGCGGGCAAAATAAACAAGATCATACAAACGAGAATCATACGACCATACTCGGATAAAGATCTTTTTCTGCCTAAACTACAGGGGGGGGAGATTTGTGCATAGGTATAAGTATTTTGGTTGTAAAGAAGAGGTTTGAATAAATTAAATAAAAAGATTGTTTTTGTCAAGCAGATAAAAATATTATTATAGAGAAATCATTTTTTAATCACTTTTGTCATAGTTGAATTTACTTTTATTCATAAAAAACAGATACTTATGATCTGATTACTTATGGTGTTATAGACATCGTTTTGAGTATGACCTTAGTGCAGTGATGAGGACTGCGAACCAATGCGAATAAGTTTTACGCCTGAGCGATCCGTTGCGGGGGAATCCATCGTATTTTCAGGCAGAGAGACGTTTGTTGCTTTTCACTATTCAGGTAGATCATGGGTCATAGGCAATTTTGGGGTTTGTTAGTCGGTTTACTTTTGTGCATGACGGTCGTGGTTCATGCACAAACAGGCCCGTATAATGATGGTATTCGGTTGTTCCAAAAAGGCCAATTTGGGCAAGCGGCTGTTAAGTTTGAGGAAGCGCTTCGGCAAAACCCCAAAAACAACGAAGCGTACCGGGCATTGGCTTTTTGTTACCTCCAGACCAAGAACAGCATTCGAGCAGAAGCCACCATCAAAAGAGGGTTACAAGTATTTCCGAATGATCTGAGGCTAAAATCTATGCAAGCAGATATTTGGCTACAGTCTGGTAGATTGATGGATGCCAAGACGGTTTTAGAGGAAATAGACACCGCAATGGAGAAAGGAGCGCGGGTGGAGGGCTTTGGTCGGGCGCAAATTCGGGCACAACTCGGCGCGATTGCCCAACGGTTTGGCGGTTTGGCGTATCAAGCCCAAAAAAAGGACGAAGCCCTGAACCAATTTAAACGGGCTGTGCAGTATTTGCCAGATTCGCTCTCGGCACGGCACAATCTAATTGTTTTGCATCTGGAAGAAGAAGCGTGGGAGGAAGCCTTGAATGTGGCCGAGGAAGCCTTGCGGAAATGGCCGAACAACGCCCAATTATTACAAATGAAGGGCAAGTGCTTGTTAGAACTTAGGCGTTTTAAGGAGTTAGAAGAAACGTGGAAAGTGGTTTATGACCGCAATTCTCGCGACTTGGATGTGGGGCTGATGTATGGGCAAATTTTACTGGCCAACCAAAAAAACAATGAGGCGCAAACGGTTTTTGATAAACTCTTGCGCGAAAATCCCAAAGAAAAGCGTCTCTACGACGCATTAGTGCAAATTAACGAGCAGAATTTTAATTATACCGCTGTTGTGGAACTCCTCCGGCGACAACGAAAATTCCTGCCTCAAGATGCAGCCATCGTCAAAAAACTGGCACAAACCCACGAGGTGACGCAGGAGTGGGACAAATCCCGTGCGTATTACGACACACTTGCTGTTATGACCGGCGAGGCAGGAAAGGTTAAACTGGCCATTGCTCGTACCTATGAACAACAAGACAGTTTGACGGTGGCTCTTGGAAAGTTGGAAGCCTTACGCGAGACTACGCCCAAAGACCGCGAGGTCTTAAACGCGCTTGGTGCTTTGCAACGCCGCATGAAGCGCTGGACAGAAGCCGCAACAACCTATTTCGCGCTCACCGCCGATTCTACCCAAGCAACAACGGCTTGGATGCGCTGGGGAGAAATGCAGGCACATCTCGGCGACCGGAATGCCGCAAAATCGGGATACGGAAAAGCCATTCAACGCCTTACTCAACACCCTTTGCCCTATATTGGCTTGGCAGAATTGACCCCAAAAGATGATCCTAAACAATGTGAATGGGCCGAAACAGGTTTGCGAAAAGCATTACGGGGCGTAAAGGCCCTACAAGAACAACAGGTCTCGCAGGTGCAAAACCGAAGTGTGGAAGAATCA
Organism: Bacteroidetes Order II. bacterium; assembly: GCA_016788705.1. Classification (NCBI taxonomy): domain Bacteria; kingdom Pseudomonadati; phylum Bacteroidota; order unclassified Bacteroidota Order II.; species Bacteroidota Order II. bacterium. The sequence continues at coordinate 38,629 of JAEUSQ010000008.1, read as the reverse complement.
GAGAACCGACAAAGTACCAAAGACGCCTTAGAAGAATATGACGCATTAGGCGGAAGGGCTTTTCAGTTTTTTACCGCCACTTGTCCGCGGCCTTCGGTGGAAAGTGTGATTTCCGATTTGCTTCAAACCTATCAAGGTTCTGGCAAATTGTTTTATTATGTGGGAACCCACTATCGGCGATTGGGCGAAATAGACCGGGCACGGATTTATTTTAATGAAGCGGCCAATTTTTCTCCGCAACTCACGGAAAACCAAGAAGCATTAGGAGCGTTGCTACAGGCAGAGGGTAACATTCCGTTGGCCATTTTATCTTACGAACGGATTGTGGCCATAAAACCAGCATATGCGCCAGCATATCGGGCATTGATAGACTTATATCGGTCTCAGGGACAACTTTCCGAACTCGCGGATAAGTGGATGGCTCGACACGAAGCCACGCCCATGAATGCGGTATTACGGGAATATTTGATTGAAGCCTTGCATAAGTCCGGACGCTTAGACGACGCCCGTAGAATCGCCGAAAAATCCCAGGCCGAGAACGTGAAAAATGAATCTTCCCGCCAATGAACCCAAAAAAATCCAAAGAAACCTCGCTCACCTTCTTCGTTTCTGCGCTTGCACTGGCCCTGTTTGTGGTGATGCGCACCTTAGATGCGCACCTTGTGGTCAAAGGCTACGGCATTGTGGCTTTTGAGTTTGCAGGAACGCCGGAGCATGCCCTCCACATCCTACGCGCTTGGGGCAGTTCTGGACAAGCAGCGGCTTACCAAAGCCTGTGGTGGGATTTTCTGTTTATGCTGGCGTATGGCGGGACATTGGTACTTTTGGTAAGAGGCGTAGCACGCCGGAATAAACGGATTCCGCAAACCCTCACTTGGTGGATGAAAGGTTTGGTGATTGGGGCAGTGGCTCTGGATGTAACAGAGAACATGGCCCTTCTGCAAGTGATGCAGGGCAATATAGAAGGTTGGGTGGTGGGTGCTTGGTGGAGTGCGGCCTTTAAATTTGGGGCTTTAGGCGTGATTTTCCTGTACCTCATATCCAGTTTTCGTCTAAAACGCAATAAAACCACCCTTTGAAATACGGGACTCGTTCTGAATCTTCCCTAAAAATATCCACAATCCACACCCCGAAAATCTATTATCTTCCCCGTGTACACCATCCATTATGCCTTGTTCATCCTTCCGGCGCGGTGGCCGCTGGAGGGTTTTTACTTGTTTAAACATCCATGCCAAAAGCTGCAAAAACCTCTGCCGGAAAAAAATACGTGGCCATCGCTGGCAATATTGGCGCCGGTAAAAGTTCCCTCACCCGCCTTTTGAGTAACCATTTTAAATGGGAAGCTTATTTCGAGCGAGTCGAAGACAATCCGTACTTAGCTGATTTTTATGCCGATATGCGGCGTTGGTCTTTTAATTTGCAAGTATTTTTCTTGTCCAGCCGCTTTAACCAGCAACAGGAAATTGAGAACTTGCCCCACTCGGTGGTACAAGATCGTTCCATATACGAAGATGCCGAAATTTTTGCCCGCAACCTCTACGAAATGGCCCTGATGTCGCAACGCGATTATGAGAACTATACCGAGTTATTTCAAATCATGACCTCATACCTAACACCGCCGGATTTGTTGGTCTATTTGCGGGCCTCGGTTCCCACGTTGGTGGAGCACATCCAGTCTCGCGGCAGGGAGTTTGAGAGCAATATCAGTATAGACTATCTGAAGCGATTAAATGAATTGTATGAAGACTGGGTGGAGCGTTATCATGTGGGGCCTAAGTTGATTATCAATGTGGATGATTTGGATTTTGTTAACCATGAAGAAGGACGCGCAGAAATCATTTCTCAGATTGAAGGGCGGCTTTATGGACTGTTTGCCGAATAGCGCCCCATACCCATGATGCAGTCATCCAATCCTTATTGGTCTTGGAACCACCATACGAAGACCCGATTTGGATGCCTCGTTGTTTTTTTGGGGGCATGGGTTCTGATGGCCCCCTTTGTTTTAAGTCAGACGCCCGCCGACTCCACCCGACGTGCTTCTGTGGATAGCCTGCGATTTGGATTTCGGATGCCCGTGTATGGCGTTGTTCTGGGGAACGAAATTCCAGCCCGAACATCACACCACCAAACCATCCGTTTGCTTACCGAAATGCCCGGTGGCTATACTTATGACTTGGGTGCGGATGGCTGGCCACATGGATGGTCTGTATTTGGGTTCTTGCCGCAACACACTGGCCTTCAGGTGGAAGGCACTTCTTTTCGAGATTTATTAAGTGGCGCTCCTCGGTTCGACCTTATACCGCTTGCTTGGTTGTCGCCCCTCCATTTCTCCCCCGAAGAAAATAGAGGGCTTCCGGGGGTCTCGTCTCGTTTTCGGTCATTCACCGAAAAGGCCACACCCACCGAAATGCGTTACAATACGGGCGGTGACGGCCTACAATCGGCCTCGGTATTACATGCCCAAAATCGGGTGGTTCAGTGGTTCAAAAGAACCGCCCGCACACAATTTTTGATGGGGGTGGCCTCCGATAAGGCCGAAAATGCCTTTACCAACGCCAAATCGGTGGGATCTGCACTTTTACTCAGGATTCGATACGAACGCCCCAACAATGCCTTTGAGGTCCGAAACCTGCATACCCGCCGCCGAGGCGAGGCTCATGCGGGTATATTGCCTTCCGGTAGCGACTTTGATACCATTTATGACACCCGAATTGGCCTGGTGCGCGATGCCGGAAGAAATCGGCAAACCAAGTGGAACGATTTTGCCATCGTTCATCGAAAAAAATATGTGCAACGTTGGACCGAGCCCTTGAGTACGACGGCCTTTTGGCAATACGAACAGTTTCGTTCTTATACCCAAACCTTGGCCGATACCCAAGAAGTTCGGTTACATCGCTATGGCTTTAGGTTAGAGCAACCTACTTCAAAAGGCCGGACTTGGGTCACCGAGTGGTCTGCACTACAGATAAAACCAACCACCGTGATTCCCGCCACACAGTGGTGGTGGCCAGAAGTAAAATTGGGAATTCGGGATTCTTTGTCTAAAGGCGGCTTCCGGTTAACATGGCATTCCGATATTCGCTGGACGAATGCGGGCTTTTTGCCCAATGCCACCTTTCGTATGGCGAAGGGACGGCTTTGGAGTTCGGCAGGCGCAGGATTAACATCCCGTTCCCCTTTTGCCTCCGTTGGCATTAATCATTTACTATTGGCCACCGGTGGTTTGGCACCTCACATTTCATTTGTGTGGCTACAGGCAGGCTGGAAGCAGGTACGACCGCATTGGCGGGTGGAAGCCTTGGGGTTTATGGGGTATTATGGGGAAAATACGCGCTTAGACTCCGACTTACGTATTTCCTTCCTTGCAGAAAACCGACAGACGTTGGGGGGAGCTTTTACGTTGGGCTGGCGAGAACGGGCAACACAAGGCTGGTTTGGCCAAATGCAAGCGCAGGTACAAACCTCCACCTCAAATCAGGCTGCCCCATTATTATCCGGTTTGGTTCGTTATGGTTTGCGGTTTTTGGGATTTGAACAAGACCTAATTGCCAAAACCTATCTACAAGTCCGTTATTATACAGCACATGAGGGCCTTGGATGGTCCAATCGGTTGGATCTTTGGGGTGTGGTACCAGAGGACTATCCTACTGTGCCCGCTGCTATTCTGGTGGATGTGGCCGCCGAAGCACAAGTCCGAGCAGCTACCCTACACCTTGCTGCCGAAAATTTGCTCGCGGGTTTTTCTTTTTTTCCCGGAACCTATCGTGTGCCCACCTTTCCACTACCCGCACGAGCATTACGGTTTTCTGTCTTTTGGCCATTGGACTAAACGCTCCTCAATGGTCGGTTGGCTAAAACGGGCTTGATGGAGACATAAAAAAAATCCCGACATAAAAAATATCGGGATAGGAACTGTAGCAAAGGAGGGCTTATGCGCCTACTTTGGATTGTAGGTAATCAATCGCTGCACCTACGGTGGCAATGCTTTCGGCATCTTCGTCCGTGATGGTGAGATTGAATTCTTTTTCAAACTCCATGATCAATTCAACGGTGTCGAGAGAGTCCGCGCCCAGATCGTTTGTGAAAGAGTGCGTCAGTTCAATGCTATCTTCGTCAACGCCCAATTTTTCAACAATAATGGATTTAACTTTGGCTTCGATATCCATGGATACAACCTCCGATAAGGTTTTTTGCTGTGTTGTAAAAGGTTTGTAGATCTGTTAAGTTAAGATACAGATCATGAAGAGTCAAATCTTGACACTGTTAAGCAGCCAGACGAAACCGCTTCTGGTAAAAAAAATGGAACTAAATTCATGTTTTATCAGCATCATAAGAAAAAGTGGTGCGTTTGCCATATCTAATTCATGGAGAATGCAGTCAAAATTTGGGGCTTTTTTTCCTAACTTTACTTTTTAGCGGCCTTTTTGCTGCTCTTGCAACCAACCAAATATTCTTGACAAGTTTTTATGGCGTATCTTTTTACCTCGGAGTCGGTTTCGGAAGGTCATCCGGACAAGGTGGCTGATCAAATCTCGGATGCTATTTTGGATGCCCTTTTGGAGCAAGACCCCAAAAGTCGTGTGGCAGTAGAAACCTTGGTGACAACCGGCTTGGTAGTATTGTCGGGCGAAGTAACCACCAATGCCTATGTGGATGTTCAAGAAATTGCCCGTCAGGTTATTCGGGAAATTGGATACACGGATCCTTTACTCCGTTTTGATGCCGAGTCTTGTGGGGTCATTTCTTCAATTCACGCCCAAAGCCCCGACATCGCGCAAGGCGTGGACGAAGGTGTCGGCTTGCATGAGGAGCAAGGTGCTGGCGACCAAGGCATGATGTTTGGCTTTGCTTGTACCGAGACGCCAGAATATATGCCCATGTCTATCCAGTTCTCTCATCGTCTGGTACAGGAACTGGCCCGAATCCGCAAGCAAACTCACTGGATGCCCTATTTGCGGCCAGATGCAAAAAGTCAGGTAACCATTGAATATACCGACGACCGTACCAAACCGCTGCGGGTACATACCATCGTATTATCCACCCAGCACGACGAAGAGGTATCACAAGAACAGATTACCGCAGACGTTCGCAAATATGTGATTCCGGCGGTCATTCCGGCGGAGATGTTAGACGACCAACTCGTTCTGCATGTAAATCCTACCGGACGGTTTGTGATTGGAGGTCCGCATGGTGATACAGGGTTGACTGGCCGAAAGATTATTGTAGATACTTATGGCGGATGGGGGGCACACGGTGGCGGCGCATTCTCTGGAAAAGACCCTTCTAAAGTGGATCGCTCCGCAGCCTATGCCGCTCGACACGTGGCCAAAAATTTGGTTGCGGCTGGCTTGGCAGAGCAGGCTTTGGTGCAAGTGGCCTATGCGATTGGTGTCGCAGACCCCGTTTCGGTGAATGTAAATGCATATGGAACAAGTACATATTCGGATGTGGTATTGGGTGAGTTAGTGGCCGAGGTATTTGACCTACGACCAAGTGCAATCATCCAACGGTTGGATTTGTTAAAGCCGGGATACCAACAAACGGCTGCATACGGACATTTTGGCCGAGAAATGTTTTCATGGGAACAACTAAATTATGTGGATGCGTTAAAAAATGCCGCCGCAAAACGCGCCTAAACCTCCTGAAATTAATTGTAACATTCTTTACCTAAATATAATTATCACAACGACATGGATCACAAAGAAGGCGCCTACAAAGTCCGCGACCTGAGTTTAGCCCCTCAGGGACGGTTGCGCATTGAATGGGCCGAAAGCCGTATGCCCGTCCTTATGAGCTTGCGCGAGAAATATGCCAAACTCAAACCCTTTGCCGGATATAAAATTACCGGATGTTTGCACGTTACCAAAGAAACGGCAGTTCTGATCGAAACCCTTGCGGCGTGTGGGGCCGAGGTCGCTTGGAGCGGATGTAATCCACTCTCGACCAATGACGAAGTGGCTGCAGCCCTTGCAGAAGCTGGTATTGAAATTTATGCTTGGCATGGGATGGATACCGAGGAGTTTTATTGGTGCATCGAACGCTCCATAGATAAACCACCCCACACCACATTAGACGATGGGGCAGACCTGATTTTTACGGTTCACCACAAATACCCGCACCTTGCAGACCACATCATTGGCGGGTCTGAAGAAACCACAACGGGTGTACACCGTCTGCGTGCTATGGCGGAAGACGGAAAGTTACTCTATCCCGTTTATGCCGTGAATGATGCCGAAACCAAGTGGGACTTTGATAACGTGTATGGAACCGGACAATCTACCTTAGATGGGATCCTGCGTGCTTCGAGTGTGATGCTGGCTGGTAAAAACTTTGTCGTTGCCGGATACGGTCATTGTGGACGTGGCGTAGCCATGCGTGCAAAAGGAATGGGGGCGAATGTGATTGTGACAGAAGTGAAGCCAACAGCGGCCTTAAAAGCCATCTTGGAAGGCCATCGGGTAATGACCATGGAAGAGGCCGCCAAAATTGGGGATATTTTTGTTACGGCAACGGGTATGCGAGACATCATTCGTGGCGAACACTTTCTCTCGATGAAAGAAGGGGCTATTGTGTCTAATACGGGGCACTATGACGTGGAATTAAACTTGGTGGAATTACGCGAACTGACCGTAGATGCCCGTACCATTCGGGACAATAATGTTGAATACACACTCGAAAATGGCCGAAAAGTCTATGTACTTGCCGATGGTCGTCTCGTTAACTTGGCCGCTGCCGAAGGACATCCTTCCGAGGTTATGGACATGAGTTTTGCCAACCAATTTATGGCCCACCTGAACCTGATTCAGGCCCATGAAAATGGCGGTGACCTTAGCCCCCGTGTTATTGACTTACCCGAAGAGTTGGATCAGGAAATAGCCCGGATTAAACTCGAAACGATGGGCCTCGAAATTGATAGCCTAACAGAAGAGCAAGTGGCTTATGCCACCGATTATGCTGCCGGAACCTGAGTAAAGCAAGAGCAACGATTTCCTGAAGCCACCTCTATCATACGGGGTGGCTTTTTTTATTTTCGGGAATAGCACCTCAAAAAGTACATGGTCTAAGTTCGGATATTGATTGCCGTTTGTGAATAACAGGTGATCACAAATATGTACTGAATTCCATATCGAAAAGCCTTGATCCCATCCTAAAGAATCCTTAACATTGAATTATACAGTGGTATTTGTTGGAAAAAACATCGTATTACCCCCTACCACTTCTTTCAAAGTAATCTCTATACCTTCATTAACTGTATTAAAGCTATCGTCATGAGGAAAAGAATTTTATCTCATATCAAATCTACCATCCTTTTTTGTATTTTCATCCCACTAAGTCTTGAGGCACAATCAAATAATTCCGAAGTTTTAATAAATCGTCGTGCAGGATGTATGGCGTAGGGTTACAGAGATCGCCAGCGGCTTTCTAAAGCCAAAGAACTTTTGGAGACGGATTTGAACCGAACATTCAGTCTTAAAACGCTTAAACGTTTTTAAAAAACTTGCGTGCCGATTCAAGCGCATCCGAACGAGGCCGAAAGGAAAATCAGACGAAGAGGTGTACGAAGTACGCCGCGAAATGCTCGAATTATTGGAAGAACCAAAGTGAAACCGACCAAATTGATCTCTTCTACGGCGATGAGAGCCAAGTTGCAACGTCTGGTTATGTACCATATGGCGGGGTTTTTAAAGATGAACAAGGTAGAAGTTCCGACACAGAAAGGCAAGTCGCTCGAAATCTGGGGCTTGCTCTCGCGCGACAATCGGCTGTTTTTTGACACGTGCGCATATGTTGTCATGTTCACCTAATCTTAATATTATAGAGCGGCTTTGGAAATAACTGAAAGCGCGGTGGCTAAGGCCAACAGACTATGCACAAACCGAACGCCTGTTCTTTGCCGTTTGGTCAGCACTCGCCGCTGTTGGGTCTGAGCTGACCATCAACTTCTTCAACCATAATAAAAATTAATTTCGTCCGTGTGCTTGTTAGATAACAAACATAGACTTATAGACATAAAATCATGACACACTTTTTATTATGCATATGGTTTTTGGCGCCGTTTATGGCGTGGGGGCAATCCAAACGCTACCATGTATGCAACTATTATGGCCACGAGGTGCGGGCAGAGGTCTTGGAAGGACGGTTTAGAATGGCCAAGGGCGTAAACCAGCGTGCGATAAGTTTGGTAACACGCATTCTTAACGCAAGTGGATTACAACAAAATTTTGAAATCTTCGCCGATAACACAGCCGACAATGCCTATGCCTTAATTGATACGAACAGCCACAAACGACTTATTGGTTATAATGAAGGTTTTATGTTGGATGTCGAAGCAGGAACACGGGGTGGATGGGCGGCGATGAGTATTTTTGCCCACGAAATAGGGCATCACCTGAGTGGTCACACCTTAGACTTTTTGGGGAGTCGGCCAGACAAAGAATTGGATGCGGATCGTTTTTCGGGTTTTATCTTATATAAATTAGGCGCCCAATTGGAGGAAGCACAGGAAGCCATAAGCTACATTGCAAGTGAGCAAGGATCAAATACACATCCACCCCGAAGCCAACGCCTCCAAGCCATCAGAGAAGGATTCTTCGATGCTGCACGGAAGTTCCCCCGTTCGGATAGCCCACAAGGTGTCCCGGAAGTGAAGAATCCTGAAACCCAATATAAATTTCGTAGCGGAATTGGGGAAAATTATCATTATATCGGCCCCTTGAAAAATGGAAAACCACATGGGCACGGAAAAGCAAGCTATGAGAATGGTTGGATGTTAACGTATGAAGGTGAATTTGTGGCAGGGCAAAGGGTGGGGCAGGCACGGGTCTTGTATCGAAACGGAGATCGGTACGAAGGAGCCTATCAAGACGACCTTCGCGGGGGCTATGGGACGTATTATTGGAAAAACGGTGACACCTATACCGGATACCATAAGAACAACAAATTCAACGGACAAGGCAAACGAACATGGAAGGCATCTGGTGATGTGGTAGAGGGCAATTTTTTAGATGATTCGATTCATGGAAAAGCCACATATCGTTGGGGAACTGGAGAGGTTTTTATGGGCGAATACCGTCAAGGGATTATAGAAGGTCGTGGCACAAAGAAACTTAAAAATGGGTCGGAGTATGACGGAGAATGGAAAAATGGCAAACGACATGGCTATGGAACTTATCGCTATGCCGATAGCACCTCATATGTAGGCTATTTTGAACACAATCTACGTCAGGGAGTAGGAACCCTCTACGATAAGTTTGGCCGCAAATTAGCATCTGGGCGTTGGGTACGGGATCGGTTGGTGCGCTAAGGCGCTTCTCAATCTACCATAATGGGTGTTTCAAAGGCTTCTGGCAAGGCAGCAACCACCACCAATCCTTTCGGTTCTGCGGGTTCGTCGGGGTCAAGGCTACGAAAAGACTCCAGCGCCTCTAATGCGCCTGCCAGCATTTTTTCCTGCATCATGCGTTGCCGGCAAAAGCTTGCATTACGGAAGCCTTTAAAATATCCGCCATACATGCGGCGCATTTCTAATACGCCTTTCGGCTCTCCCAGCCATTCGGCCTTAAGTTGCAAGTGCTCTTGAATCACCGAGAGGCGCTCGTCCCAAGAAGGCGGAGGGGGTAGGGTTCCGGTAGCCAGATAATGCTTGGCATCACGAAAAATCCATGGGTTTCCGATTGCACCGCGCCCTACCATCACGCCATCCACACCCGTTTCCTCAAACATCTGTTGGATGCGTTCGGGCGTTGTGGCATCACCATTTCCGATAAGCGGAATCCGCATCCCACTTTCTTCTTTGATGCGTTTTAACCATTCCCATCGGGCGGTTCCGGTGTACAGTTGGGCACGAGTACGCGCATGGATCGCAATGGCCTGCACCCCCAGCGATTCCAGCATCTGTACGACCTCCAAGACGTTGATGCTTTCATCATTCCAGCCGAGGCGTGTCTTGACCGTTACAGGCCGGGTGGCAGCAGCCAAAACTTGCTCTGTAATCTCCCGCATTTTGGGGATATTCCGCAGAATGCCCGCCCCACCGTCGTGACACACCACTTTTTTGACCGGACAGCCGTAATTGATGTCAATCAAATCAGGTGCGGCGTCATCCACCATTTTTGCAGCTTCACGCACTTGTTTCGGGTCGCCTCCGAAAAGTTGGATTCCCACGGGCCTTTCTTGCTCGTGAAACGCCAATTTCTGAACGGAACTCTTGGCATCATAGACCAAACCGCCCGAAGAAATGAACTCGGTATAGACCAGATCGGCCCCATATCGTTTGCAAATGACCCGAAAAGGCGGATCACTTACATCTTCCATCGGCGCGAGCATAATTGGGCGTTCGCCTAAGTCTATGTTTCCTATTTTCATGCGTATTTTTTGTTGCCCTAACGGGTTTATATGCCGTTCGGTTCCGTAAATTATTTTCGCACCATTGCAACCGTCCCTCCGGCGCCTGCGTAAGTGTCTTTCACATGCAAATTGCTGACCTTAAACCCCGATTAAAATGGAAATTCTGGTTCTTCTGGCAGACGGACAAAGTCTTTTTGGGCTTGCTAAAGAAGTCTTAATGGGTATTCTCGCCATTATCAACGGCATCTTGGCAATGATTGCGACCATCACCATTTGGAAAAGCTATCTATTAACAGGCTTTAAAATTGCCATGACGGCGTTGGTCGCGGTTCCAATTGTTGGCGTTTTGGTGTATTGGATCTGGGGCCGCAAAAAAGTGGCACAGAATAGTTAAACATCCACAATAAATTGAGACATCTAACCGTTTAAACTTCATCCTTATGAAAAATCGTTCTTTTACGTGGCAATATTGGGCCACCCCGCTTTTGGCTACCTTTACCATGCTTACCCTTACCGGATGTGCTATTGGTGGAAACTTAGGAGATGTTTGGTACAACGCCAAGTCTTTTAGTCCACTTGCCATCTTGGTTTTGGTGATAAACATCTATTTTATGGTCAAAATCTTTGAGAGCAACCGGGGTATGGGGTCCAAAATTCTGTGGTTTGTGGTTCTCTGGTTCTTGCCTGTGGTGGGTGCATTGGCCTACTACTTTTTTGCACACGAACCTACGCCTAAAAAGGCATAACGTTTGTAGTAAAGCGACGAAATTAACCTCCTCCTGATAAACCGGATGCGTGATTGGGCTATCATTCATCCGGTTTTTTTATGGATTAGAACCCCAGTCTTCCCGCCTCGGCCTGCATGCCCGTAATGACGTTGGCAATGTGTTGTTCCAGTTCAATTCCAAGTTCCAATGCCCCCAACCGAATGTCTTCGCGGCTAACGGCGGCGGCAAATGCCTTGTCTTTTAGCTTTTTTTTGACCGATTTGACCTCCATCCCGTTCAGTTTATCTGGGCGCATGTAGGCTATGGCTGTTATGAACCCGGCCAATTCGTCGCAGGCAAAGAGGGTTTGGGCCAAGTGCGAAGTACGCGGAACGCCCGAGTAGGTGGCATGTCCCAGAATAGCCTCGCGCACTTCGTTGGGATACCCCAATTCTTCTAATACCTTTACCCCCACAAATGGATGTTCTTCCTGGGATTTATGGCGTTCGTAATCCATGTCGTGAAGGAGTGCGGTGATGCGCCATAGGTTTTCATCTTCTCCGAATAGGCGGGCATAATATCCCACGGCAGCCTCTACGGCATAGGCATGTTTTCGGAGGCTCTCGCCTGTAGTCCAGGTATGAAAAAGGGTAAGGGCATCTTCGTAGGTTGGCATTGTATTTAGATTAAAGGGTTGTTTAGGAGAAAGATCGGAGTTTGTCTGGCGCCACAGCCGCCACCAAGGCACGTCCCAGTGCACGGGTGGGGTCTATGGTTTTTACGCCTTCCAGTTCGCGCTCCGGAATACCAATGGGCAATTCGGTGCAGCCCAGAATGACGGCCTCGGCTCCTTTTTGACGCAAATGACGAAGGGAAACCACCAAATTTTCCCGTGCCTGCGGATGAACCGGATTAGAAACCGCCTTAATCCCAAAGTGGGGATCATAAATGGCTGCTTCCACACCGTCCTGAATGGCATCGTCTGGCGGAATGAACGTAAGTCCGGCGCCAGCGAGGGCCTGTTCAAAAAGTTTATTGCGTTTGGTGGCCCAAGTGGAAATGGCCCCAACGTATTGAATCTCCGGAAACTGGGTTTGGATAAAGCGGATGGTTTCCTCGATGATGCTCAGCAGTTGCAGCGCATGGCCTTCTTCGGAGAGCCGATTTCTTAAAACCCCAAAAATGACCGGAACATGTGCGGTAATGCAAGGGATAGCCGCCACCGATGCACCCACTTCTTGCAGGTGCATCAAAACCTCCCACATAGGCTGTACCGGATTCGGCATGGTCTGGTCACGGATGTAGGTGGCGCGGTCGGGGATTCGATCTGAATACGAGAGCAAAGCCACAGACGGGTGGTCTTGGTCGCAGGTTGCAACCGTTTCTTCGATGATCTTATTGAATAAATCTGCTCCAGCAGCAGGTCCAAGCCCACCAAGGATACCGATGATTTTTTGTTCGTTCATGGAAGCTGAAAAAAGATATTTATTTTTTTTGGGTGAAGGAGCCGTCCGACGATCAAGTGAAATATTATTATGTGTTGCAACACAGGATTATCTGAGGCGTGGTAAAGGCGTTTCTTTTTGGATGCTAAGGTAAGAAAAAAAACATGGGCGATATTTTAGCCAAACGGATAAAACAACAAAAATTCAGTTCGCCCGAACAAGAGGCCCTGCTGAATCTATTAGTTGCTTCTGGGCATCTCCGGGCATTATTAGACAAAATCTATGCCCGTTATGGTTTGACGCATGGTCAGTATAATGTCTTGCGGATTTTACGTGGTGCTCATCCAAATGGATATCCTCGGTGCGACATCATCGAACGGATGTTGGAACCAGCCCCAGATGTGACCCGTTTGATAGACCGATTGGTGAAAGCCGGATTGGTACGACGAAAATCCTCTAAAGACGATAAGCGCTTCTCGCTTGCCGTCATCACCAGTGCCGGACTAAAATTGCTTGCCGAACTGGACCCGTTGATGGATGCGACGGATCAGTATATTGCACAATTGCTCACCAAAGAAGAATGTCTTCAGTTTTCAGGACTCTGTGAAAAAATATACGGATGGATGCTGGACACACCTTCCAACAACGATTTTGTTCCCCCTAACGTGCGCGTTTTGTTAGACGAATAGTTTTTTCGACTGCCTAACGCCCTTAATTTGAATATGAAATATGCATTTTTTAGCTATTTGTGGTAGCCTTCGTGCCCACAGTTTTAACCGTTCATTGCTCCGGTATGCCGAGGAAGTGGTGCTGCATCAAGGCTGGTCCTTAGATTGGTGTGATCTTGGTGGGTTGCCCCTTTATAGCGAAGATTTGGAGGCTACAGGGCTTCCGGAGTCGGTATTGCGGTATAAGGCACAGTTCGAGCGGGCGGATGCGCTGCTGATTGCAACTCCTGAATACAACCATAGTATTTCGGCAGCCCTGAAAAATGCCATCGAATGGGCTACCCGAAAAGGCAATAATTTGGATGGTAAGCCAGTAGCAGTGATGGGAACATCCGGCGGATTTGCAGGAACGGCTCGCGCACAAGCGCACCTCAACCAAATATTAGTGCATGTGGGCGCGCATCCGCTACCTCGTCCGGTCATCCAACTTTCCTTTGCCAAACAACATTTTGATGTGGGAGGCCGCCTGATTAATGAACAAACCCGTTCATTGATTGAAAAGCAAGTGAGTGCATTGGGCGCATGGGCCACCCGCCTGAACCCGGTCTCTGTCGTATGAGTGAAATTTTAGCCCGGCGCATTAAACAACGCCATTTTCGAACCCCCGCACATGAATCTATCATAAATATCTTTGTGACTGCCTCTCATTTACGGCGGCGATTCGATCAGCAGTGCGGAAAGTTTGGAATTACCTTTCGGCAGTACAATATTCTACGCATTCTACGGGGGCAATATCCAAATGGCTATGCCCGAAATGAGATCATGGAACGTATGCTGGAGCCAGCAGCAGATGTTACCCGCATCTTAGACCGATTGGAGGCAGATGGGCTAGTGCAACGCAAAACTGCCGAAGAGGATCGTCGGGTATCGTTGGCTTATGCTACCGAGAAGTCATTGAAGGTATTGGACTTGTTGGAAGAAGACATTGCTTTGATTGAGCTTGAAGTGATGAATGCCATCGGGGTAAGTGGATGTGCAAAACTTTCGCAGCTATGCGAGGAGTTGTATTGGGTAGAAAACAACGCACCTTGTGCTAGGTAAATCCACTTAAACAGCCTGCGCCGATGGTCTGTTATCGGCTCTCTGATCGGTTCCTTATTTGTAAAGCCAATAAAATCTGGGATTGGGGGTTAGTCTTACGGTTGGGGTGGGTAATTTGATAACAAAGGCAATGTCAGCAAAACGTTTCGCAAACTTTGTTTTTAAAGGAATCAGGTGACGTACATCCACATCTAAGGCGAAATACCATTCGGGAACGTGCTCGTCCGGGTTTTCCTTTCTTGCTTTCGGGATGTTTTCTGCCCCATACCCCAAGGCCAGCCCAAACCAGCGTGGCAGTTTAGAAACAGGGCCATGCTTAACCCAATATTGAGGTCTTATAATCACCCACTGCGTTTCGCCCTCATAGTCTTTGAGAAAATTTCCCCCATAGCGAAGAAGAAAAGATTTGCTTAATTTCGGATCGTATTGTGGTGAAGGATGGTAAGAAATTTTAAAGTCCAGTCCTTTAGTTTTGTCTGGTTCGGCTATTTTAAGCCCGCCAATTGCCCCGCCCGTAAAATTGAACATCAAGTCCCAAGGCGAGGCTCCCCATTCTTCCGATATCCCATCCAAAAGTTCCAACTGGCTATTCCCCATTCCCCCAGCCAATGCCGCCACCCATCCGGCTTTTCGCCGAGGGAGGTTTAGGTCCTCTACAAGATAGGTTCCAATAATGGTTGCAATAGACTTCGAGGTGAGGAAATGCCCCAGTTTGTCCATATGCGCCCAGTTCCCCCAGTCATTGTGCCAATGAAATCCTGTAAGCGGGTAATCTGCATACCATAGTTGCCAAAGCAAGGCCAGTATCCCAATATCTGCCCCCATTGTGAGGGCCGCCCGTCGTCTAAAAGCAGGGTTTTGCCATAGGGGTGTATTGTCGGGAGACCATGCCTGTACTGCGGTTAATGACGTTTTTTTAGACAAAAGTGCTGTTCGTAAGTCCGGAATGATCGGAATGGGTGCCTCTTGTTCGGTAGAATCCGTAGGCGCATCTTTAGGTAAAGCGCTGAGCCCAGTCGGAATATCCCCAACATGAGTGGTATCCGACTGTGCGTGCCCGATGATGGGGCCAAAAAGGATGAGAACAAAAATGAATGAACGCATGGAAAATGGCCTCAAGAGACAAAAGTGATTACCGACGCGGCTTTTTTTTCCACAAGAGTGCCCCTTGCGCACCGACATACCCACTCAGCGCTCCCAAAAGCAGCGCAAAGAGTAAGGTGATTGCTGGAAATCCGAACGGTGGTAAATTCCCCAAAATACCAGACATCATCAAAAACATTTTTTGCATGGCACTGGGCGCTATCATATAATTCCAAATCATCAGACCGAGCCAACTAAGGGCCATTGCCGCTGCGCCCAATCGGCCACCACCACGTCCTTGCCAGAATCCACCCACCAACGAGACAAATGGGGCATACATCCAGCCCAAAGACAAGTGAACAGCCAACGAGGCAAGGGCAGTGATGGTAAGTTTCATAAAGGTAATGGTTAGGCTTGTTGGTATTTCTTGGCAAATCGGGTAATGCGTACCACTGCTTCTTGTATTTTTTCCATAGAGGTAGCATAAGAACACCGCACAAACCCGGCCCCACTTGGGCCGAACGCATCTCCCGGTACACAAGCCACTTGCTCTTCCATCAACAATTTCTGTACAAAATCTTCGGAGCTAAGTCCTGTGGAGGTGATGTCTGGAAAACAATAAAAAGCCCCTTCTGGCTCAAAGGTTGGCAATCCGGCGGCTCGAAGACCATCTACAATATGCCTACGCCGGGCATCATAGGCGGTGCGCATCCGTGCTACATCATCCTCGCAGTATTTGAGTGCGGCAACGGCTCCCACTTGTGCCATGGTAGGCGCGCTCATAATCATGTATTGATGGATTTTGTACATGGCGTTCGAGATGGGCTTGGGGGCGCAAACGTAGCCCAATCGCCAACCCGTCATGGCATAATTTTTGGAAAAACCACCAAGTAAAACCGTTCTTTCCCAAAGTCCGGGTTGTGCAGCCATACAAATATGACCTGTTTTAGCGGTTTCGCCATAGATCAGACGGCTATAAATTTCGTCTGAGATGAGTATCAAGTCATTACGGATGATAAACTCGGCTATTTCATTCACGTTTTGTTGCGTCAGGACAGCACCCGTCGGGTTGTTCGGATAGCCTAAGAACACCACTTTGGTTTTTGGGGTAAGCCTTGCCTCCAAATCTGCAGCCGTTACCTGAAATTGATGTTCCACCGAGGTGGGGACATATACCACTTTTGCACCTGCAAAAACGGCAGAAGGGCCATAAGACACAAAGCAGGGTTCTGGGATGAGTATTTCATCGCCCGGATTAAGTAGGGCCATCATCGCCAATACCATCGCTTCACTACCGCCGACCGTCATGATGATTTCGGACGCGGGATCGTATTGCACATTATACAGGTCTTTTAGTTGGGTGGCCAGTAATTCGCGTAGTTCCATAATGCCAGAATTGGCGGTATAACTGGTCATGCCTTTGTTGACCAAAGAATCTACGGCGGCATCAATCACAGGCTTGGGGGAGACAAAATCGGGTTCACCGATACCCAGCGAGATAACATCTTTCATGGTGGCAGCGATCTCGAAGAACCGTCGGATGCCACTGGGTGGAATGCTTCTGCCACGTTCAGACAATCGGCTTTCCAAATCTATTGTAGTTGCTTGCATGGTATTTAGGTTAAAGAGGCGCAATGAAAATCCAATATACGACGGCCTAAACCATTACCGGAAGAGCTGAGGATTAAAAGTGTTACAAAAGAGGTTATCCGCCTTGAACAAATTCTGTAAATGAAGCCAGTTCTAAAGGGGGTAATTTATCGGTCAAACGGAGGCTTTCTATGGCCATATTGATGATCTGACCCAATGTACTTAGGAATTTTTCGAAATGCGTTCTTTGGATTTCGATGGACATGTCTCGGTATCCTGCTGCACTAATGCGTTCATTAAACGCTTCTACAGCCCACGTGATGGCCGAGTGGCGCCCGATTTTGAATTGATAAGCCGCATCTGGGATAGATTCTATGCGCAGGTTTTTATTGACCACCAAGGTTTTTCCAGAACGGTTGCGACGAACCGACTCGATCGGCTCGAAAGGGCCATTCAACTTAAGGCGATGGGGTTGTATGTTTTTGTAAAACTGATGCAGGCCAGATAAGGTTTTCCCCAAATCTACCATCCCCCAAAAATCGGGGAGGAAAGGAATACGCGGAACATCCCATTGTAAATTAACGGCATAATGACTTCGGTACTCTGGATGAAAGAGCACAGCATATGCATAATGAAAAATGGCCCACTTGTGAATGTCTGGATCATTATAAAAAACCTGAAAAAGGGCCAATGCTTCGTCGGTAATGTTTTCCTCTTGGGTACCTGTTTCGTCATATATATAGAATGGCAATAAATATTGCCCTTCACCCCAAGTACCGATCAACTTGCGGGTCTGCCAAACGGTGAAGGGTTCTTCCAAGCCACTGCTAATCACCAACGCACGGTTTGCGGTTTCGGAGGGTACATCCGGAAATGCCCGAAGTATGTCATAGGTGGCCTGTGCTCCTATCCAGCAATACGCTTCGGCAAAGGGGCGGGGAAAGTAGCGTCGAATGCCGTCGTACCCAGAACCCGGCAATAGGTTGTCATGGACGGCAGCCCGCACATCCGACGCCTCTATGCCGGAAATGAGTGCACGGCGTTTTGCTGAGAGTGCCATGGTACGTTGCCGGAAAATACCGGATTCATCCACGCCTTCATGGACCACGGGGATAAAAAGTTCATACTCCGGACGAATGCCTTTCGTAGGCCACACTTCCGGAGAACTGGGCCGGATCTCCTCCCAATCCACCCCACGGAAATGAGGCAATTCTTCTAAGTATCGGAGGGTCGTCCCTTGATCCCAATGTTCTGGAGAGCCTTTGTAATACAAATGTGCAGGTGTATCTTCCTCCTTGGTGCGGTCCATTACCAAGAAAGCCATACACATTTCTTGGTCTCCGTCCCAACCCATATCACCAATTTCAAAGACGTAGATTGCCGTAAATTCCTCGATGAGTTTACGGCGCAAGGTGGCATAACGACTCCGATGGAAGAAGGCAACAGGCATGAAAAAAGCCATTACCCCTTGGTCATCCAAGCGGTCCGAGGCCCAGCGCAAAGCCCTCACCCAGCCTTCTGCCTCTTCTTCCGGAAGTGCATAGGTTTGTTCTATCCGTGATAGCAAGCCCTTGAGTGCCGCATGGCCTCGTGCATTTTCTTCGAACTTTACTACCCCCGGTGGGCTACCCAAAATGACGTGCATAGGCCGTGACCTTTGTAATTGGGTTCGCTCAATGTTTTCTGGATTAAACAGCGCCATCTGACGATTCGTCCCCAATCCAAACGTATCTACCAAACACATTCCAGGGAATGCCGCTGCTTCTTCAGCCAATTCCTGGTATTCCTGCTCAATATTTAACGCCGCCAAGTAATAGGGCAATAACCGACGCTCGTTCCCATGAAGGTCTTCTCGAAACTTGTATTCTAAGACTTCGGGAGACAGATGGCGAATTAGTTGTACCATGTAGGCACCTGTCCGCATAAACGGATTTAGCACCTGAACACCAGGTGTGCTGAGGGTGTGTCCAAAATACGTCTGAAGCAATTCATCGGTGCTTCGGATCACAAAAGCTTGTAGGGTGTCGGGGGTGTCTGCCGGCTGAGGCGTTTCATCGGTACGACCAGAAAGAAAATTCCGATAGACACTTTCCAAAAAACCATGTCCCCATTTGCGGGACAACGCACGATAGGTTCCGGTGATGGCTTGGTAAAAAGCCTCTAACTCTACGTTCCACTTTTCGCGCTGGAGGGCAAAGGAGGGAATTAGGTGCAACACTTCTTCCATCTCTTGGGCCACTGCATTCCGCTCCGCAAAACGCTCGGTTCCGAATAAAAGATTAAACAGCGGGGCCGATAAGAGGTGTTGTACCAGCAGTAAATCCACATCTTTGTATGAAAAACCTGCATAAAGCACTTCCTTACAAATTTGGATCAATTGCTTATAGCGCAGTACAAATGCAGGGCTTTGACTCCGTTGTACCCGCATGATGGTTGTAAAGTGTCGGGTTGCTTTCCGTATTTTCGGCGCAAACGTCAGTACCAAATCATCCCAACTTTTAGCAAGTGGGGGTGTCAGTCCAAAGAATGCAACCACAACCGCATGTAGGCCAGATGCTTCGCGTAGGTCTTCTTGGGCCACTACTTGGCTATTCTGAACCAAAATTGCCTGTTCCGGACTTTGGAAAAGCGCATTTTGCACCTCTCCTCGCGATAAAACATCCGTTACAATAAGGTGAAGCCCGGCTTCGCTGTCGCAGACATACACCATTCCTACGGGTAACCGAAAGCGATTCAGGACAGCCAAGTGTTGCTGCGCATCGTCCATTCCCACCAGCCAACTGTATCCCAACTCTCGGCAACAGCGTTCCAAAATCTGGCGAAAGGCTGTGCGTATGCCAAATAGACGCTCTTCTTCCGAAGGCGCTTCTTTCTGGAGACAGGCCAGATATTGACGCACTGGCTGGTGCGAGGGTTTTAAGGAAACTTCAGGCATTCGGAACATCGCATTTGGGGAAAGCAAGCTAAGTTTTTTCTGCTCGTTTTGTTGATGAATTTAGACAGCCTTTTGTTGTAAAATCAGCTTGGTCTTTGGGTATTCTCTGGCGTTAAGCCTTTCAATAACAGCGGGATCAGCGCCTCCAATTCAGCCCAATTTGCCTCATCTTGGAGATGGAAATTCATAAAATAGCGATGATGCTTGCTCATGAGCGATAAATAAACAATCCCAGCAATAATTAGTGTAATTATATACTCAAAAGACGTTTTATCTACTATATCAGCAGGGAGGTCCTCGAACGAGGCAATCAAGCGGTGATTGGCATACCTAAAGAGTGGGCGGGTTGCATCGGTATGTGGCTGGGTCACTTGTGAACGGAGAATTTCCTGCGTTCCCGGCTTGGCCCGCAGTTCACGGGCATAGGCTGTCACCTTCTCGGCAATGCGTTCAAGCGAGGGCATGGCGTCCGGTTGGTCTAAATATGGAAAAAAATCCCCTTCTTCCACATATCGAAGAAACAGGCCCTGCAACCCGCCGAAGTAGCGATAGACTAAGTTCTTGTCCACCCCTGCTTGTTTGGCAATGGCATTGATGCCCAATTTGGCAAAACCTTCTGTTTCTAAAAGGTTGGTAAATGCCCGGTAAATCCGGTCTTCGGTTTCACTTCGGTTTCTCGTGGTGGCCATCAGTTGGACGGTTTTGAGGATGAATTAAAAAAATGGCTGTCTAATCAGGGCATTTGAGGCACTTCGGTTAAATTCTCTTTAATTAACACTGTTAAGTTGGCTTATCTGGTAGCGCTTTTTATATTGTCACTACCCAGCGACACGGCTAAGGTAATTCCATTCCTAGAAATTTGCAACCATTCAAAAAAACTATGAAATCCCCTTACTTTACCGAAGAACACGAATTATTCCGAAGTAGCATTCAGGATTTTTTGGCACAAGAAGCCATTCCGCATTTCAAAAAATGGGATGAAGCAGGGCATATTGACCGAGGAATTTTTCAAAAAATGGGTGAAATGGGCTTTTTTGCCTTAGATGCACCCGAAGAATATGGCGGGCTTGGAACCGACTTTATGTACACCGCCATTTTGTTGCACGAATTGGGAAAAGCGGGAAATACAGGATTTGCAACTGCGGTTACCACCCATGCTTACCTGGCAATGAATTATCTGATCAAAGGTGCAGCACCTCATCTAAAAGAAAAATACTTGGCTCCGAGTGTTCGAGGGGAACTGCTGGGTGCATTGGCGATGACGGAACCTTTTGCGGGATCGGACTTGAAGGCGCTTCGTTCTACGGCGGTATTAGAAGGCGATCAGTATGTGGTGAATGGTTCCAAAACATTTATTACCAACGGACACTATTGCGATTACTTTGTCACTGCGGTGCGGATGGAAAAGGGAATTTCGATGTTGATAATAGACCGGAATACACCAGGTGTTACCACGTCTAAATTACAAAAAATCGGAATGTTGTCTTCTGATACTGCCGAGATTGCCTTCGACAATGTGCGGGTTCCGGCTGAAAATCTTTTGGGTGTGGAAGGCAAAGGCTTTTACTATATGATGGAAAGCCTCCAGACCGAACGTCTCACGCTTTCACATTGTAATGTGGGCCTGATGGAGCGTGCCTTAGGCATTACCTTGCAATACATGAGTGAACGTCAGGCATTTGGTCAGTCTATCAATAAATTTCAGGCCCTGCGCCACCGTATGGCAGATATCGCCTCGGAAGTGGAGGCTTATAAGCAGTTTATTAACCATACTTCTTGGCTTTTTGGTCAAGGAGAACAAGTGGTAAAAGAATGTTCCATGCTTAAATTGCGAACCTCGGAGTTGCTCAAAAAAGTAGTGGATGAATGTCTCCAAATGTTCGGTGGATATGGATTTATGGAGGAATATGAAATTGGGCGAATGTACAAGGACGTTCGTGTCATCCCAATTTATGCCGGAACATCCGAGATTATGCGCGAGATCATCGCCAAGATTATCATAGACGGCAACCAGTACCAATCCGCCTACAAAGGATAATTTACGCCAATACGCTTCGGCCTCTTAAATCGAAGTGTGTCCCGCGAAGCAGCCCAAGATCAAGCGTGAAAAACTGCTGCTGTTACTCCGAAAAGTGATCATAAGAGTTTTTTTACGGTGGATTCCATCATTAAGATTGAGGTGACAAGCCCATGTCGGTAGTTGAAGCATTACACCCGGAATATCCAGTGGTCTATGAACAAAAGGTTTTGTGGCAACATGTGGATGCCGCTCGGCATGTAAATAACGTGACCTATGTGCAGTGGTTCGAGGATGCACGGGTATATTATTTCGAAAAATTAGGCTTGGCAGCGCTACCGGGTGAGTCCGAGGATCCTGTAGGGATTATTCTCGCTTGGCAAGCCTGCAAATACACTGCACCGCTTTTTTATTTGGAAACGGCACTCATTGGTATCCGCATTACCAAGATTGAGGAAGACCGCTTTTGGATGGAATGTAAGATGGTGAGCCGCGAACGAGAGCAGGTGGTGGCGCTTGCCGAGAGCAAAATTGTGGCCTATGACTATCTTAAACACCGGAAAACAGCCCTAAAGCCCAATTGGGTACAACGGATTCAAGAACTCGAAGGGCCGGAAAAATACTTGATCTCTATACCCCAAGCGGTATAATTAACCGAATACTACCTCTGAACCCAGACGATAAATGGCATGAAACGACTTGTTTGCATCAGTAAAACCCCCGACACCACGGCGCCGATTAGTTTCTCGGCTGATGGGACGACTTTTAACAGCGCCGGTGTACAATATATTTTGAATCCTTACGATGAATGGTATGCATTGGTGCGTGCAGTGGAACTCAAAGAAAAGCAGGGCGGAACCGTAACTGTTCTTAATGTAGGCTTGGCCGAGAACGACCAGATCATCCGGAAAGCCCTTGCTATTGGTGGCGACGATGCGATCCGCATCAATGCGGATCCCAAAAGTGCCTTTTTTACCGCCAAACAAATTGCCGACGTGGCCCAAAATGGTGGCTACGACGTGGTTTTTTGTGGAAAAGAAACCATTGATTACAATGCCTCGGAAGTGGGGGCAATGGTGGCCGAGTTTTTGGATGTCCCATTCATTTCGTATGCCACCCATATGGAGGTAAATGGCCAAACGGCAACCATTACCCGCGATGTGGAAGGTGGGAGCGAGGTGGTGGAGGTGACGGCACCTTTTGTGGTGAGTGCTGCAAAAGGCATGGCCGAGCAGCGCATTCCGAATATGCGTGGCATTATGATGGCCAAGAACAAACCTTTAAAAGTGGTATCGCCAATCGCAGTAGATGACCTCGTTCAGGTGATGCACTACAGCCTCCCCCCAGCCAAACAAGGCGTAAAAATGGTTTCGCCAGAGGATATGGACGAATTGGTCCGCCTCCTTCACGAAGAAGCCAAAGTCATTTAATCCGTAACGCAATAACTTTTTACGATTATGGTGCTTGTATATGCAGAAAGCCCAAATGGGCAATTAAAAAAAGCGGCATTCGAAGCCGTCGCGTATGGCCATCTGACCGCCCAAGCCATGGGCACTTCCTGTGTTGCGCTGGTGTTGGGTGACGTTGCCGATGCCGGACAATTGGGGCTTTTTGGGGCCTCTACCGTTTATCAGGTACAAAAAGACCATCTTTCCAATTTTGATAGTCAGGTTTACTCGGCAGTGATTGCCTCGGCGGCGCAAAAACTGGGGGCGCAAGTGGTGGTGGTGAGTCATACCTCAACCGGAAAGTCCCTGCTGGGCCGTTTGGCCGTGAAACTCAATGCGGGATCGGTGGCGGGTGCCAAAGCCGTTCCGGATACCGGAAATGGTTTTGTGGTGGCGAAAGGGGTGTTTTCTGGCAAGGCTACGGCGCATTATGCCATTCAAAGTGCCGTAAAGGTCTTATCCGTGATGGGCAATAGCATTCCACTCAAAGCCGATGGCCACGTCGCTTCCGTCCAAGCCTTAGATGTTGCTGTTCCGTCTTCGCGGATTAAAGTGTTAGAACGCAAAACCGTATCCGGTGGGAAAGCACCATTGCCAGAGGCCGAATTGGTGGTCTCGGCTGGCCGTGGACTCAAGGGGCCGGAAAATTGGGGGATTGTAGAGGACTTGGCGGATGCCTTGGGGGCCACGACGGCTTGCTCGCGTCCGGTGGCGGATATTGGCTGGCGTCCTCATCACGAGCATGTTGGTCAAACGGGTGTGGCCATTCGTCCGAACCTCTACATTGCGGCGGGCATCTCTGGGGCCATTCAGCACTTGGCGGGCGTAAATTCCAGCAAAGTGATTGTTGTGATCAACAAAGACCCGGAAGCACCGTTTTTTAAAGCCGCCGATTATGGCGTGGTGGGCGATGCTTTTGAAGTGTTGCCACGCCTCACCGAGGCCGTTAATCGTTTTAAGAACAGTTAATGAGCGATAATATGTTGCAACCCCTTCTTTTTGTCGTAGTAGTGGCAGTGGCTGGTCTAATGGCTTTCCGCTCGTTTCGCCGTATTTACCAAAACATCCACTTAGGCAAACCGGAAGTCATCACCGGAGACGTTGCTATACGTCGTAAAAACGTCTTATTGGTCGCCTTTGGGCAAAAGAAGATGTTTAAGCAGTGGTTGCCAGCAGTACTCCACCTTTGTATCTACGTTGCGTTTGTGATTACACAAATTGAGTTGGTGGAGATTTTTATAGATGGTTTTACGGGGAATCACCGAATATTTGCGCCATACTTGGGTGGATTTTATACATTTGTGATAAGTTTCATTGAAGTATTATCGGTACTGGCTTTTGTGGCCACAATTACGTTCTTGGCGCGTCGTAACTTGCTCAAAATTCCCCGTTTTACCAAGTCAGAACTGGATGGTTGGCCGCGTTTAGATGCGAACCTCATCTTGTTTGGAGAAATTATCCTCATTACAGGTATTTTTTGCATGAATGGGGCAGATGTGGTCTTGCAAAAAATCCGCCCAGATCATTATCCCGATACTGGATTTCTGGCCATAAGTGGTTGGTTGGGGCCAGTCTTGTTTGGGGGGCTTTCGGAGGGGACGTTGGTGGCCGTAGAACGATTTGGGTGGTGGTTGCATTTGCTCACGGTCTTGGCATTTCTGAACTATCTACCCTATTCCAAGCACTTACACATTATGCTGGCGTTTCCTAATGTCTATTTCTCGCGCCTAAAACCCCGTGGAGAAATGGATAATATGCCTGTGATTATGAACGAGGTGAAAAGCATGATGGGATTGGTGGAAGAGTCCGAGAACGCAACTGAGGGGGGCGAAATGTCGGAATTTGGGGCCAAAGACGTGTTTGACTTAAGTTGGAAGACCGTTATGGATGCCTATACCTGTACCGAATGTGGCCGCTGTACCGAGGCGTGTCCGGCAAACATCACTGGCAAGAAACTTTCACCGCGAAAGATTATGATGGATATTCGGGATCGAGCGGAAGAAATTGGGCAACACATCGAGGTGAATCATACCCCATTCATCAACCCCGAAAAAGGGGGGGACGTGCTAACGGTAGAAAATTATGCAGACGGCAAGAGCCTCTTCGACTATATCAGCCGCGAGGAAATCCACGCATGTACCACGTGTAATGCCTGCGTAGAAGCCTGTCCGGTGATGATTAATCCGGTGGTTCCGATCTTAGAACTACGGCGGTATGAAATCCTGACCGAGGCGGCTGGCCCACAAGAGTGGGTTCCAATGTTTACGAGTGTGGAAAACAGCGGAGCCGTTTGGCAAATGCCTGTTGCCCGCGATGCCTGGACCCAAGAAGCGTGATTTGTTCTTCGGCTTAAAGAATTAATAATATGCAAATCCCTGTTTTAGCTGAACTTGTGTCAGAAGGAAAAAGTCCGGAAATTTTGTTCTGGGTGGGCTGTGCCGGAAGTTTTGACAACCGTGCCCAAAAAGTAACCCGTGCCTTCTGTAAAATCCTACACGAGGCAGGCATATCGTATGCCATTCTGGGCAACGAAGAAAACTGTACGGGGGATGCAGCGCGGCGTGCAGGGAACGAATTCGTTTTCCAAATGGCTGCCCTACAAAATATTCAGGTTCTGGAAGGGTATGGCATTCAAAAAATTGTAACCGCTTGCCCTCATTGCTTTAATACGCTTAAAAACGATTATCCGGCATTGGGTGGAAACTACGAGGTGCTGCACCATACCCAACTCATCCAGCAATTGTTTTTACAGGGCCGTCTTAAACTCAAGGAAGGTGGTCCCTTTAAAGGCAAGCGCATTACCTATCACGACTCGTGTTATTTGGGGCGGGTGAATGGGGTGTATGAAATTCCACGTGCCATTCTTGCCGAACTGGACGCCGATTTGGTGGAAATGAAGCGGTCTAAATCGAATGGGTTGTGTTGTGGAGCGGGAGGGGCGCAAATGTTTAAAGAAGACGAACCGGGTGATAAACGAATTAACATGGAAAGAACCGAAGAAGCCCTCTCCACTCATGCCCATGTCATCGCCGCCAATTGTCCATTCTGCATCACTATGTTACAAGATGGGATCAAGTCCAAAGAAAAACAAGACGACATATTGGTCAAGGATCTCGCAGAACTGGTGGCAGAACGACTGTAGCACATCGGGTTTTAAATGCTTGTTTAAACGCCTGTACATAGTTTCGGCTAAGCCGGAGCGAGGTTCCATCTTGCATGGTTAAGTCGTAGTCACCGTTTAGACGCGATTTCAAAGCGGCCACAAAGTCTATATTGACCATCGTTGTTTTATGAACCCGTACAAAGTGTTGCGGGTTTAGTTTTTGCTCCAAACGCCGGAGTGAACTCTGAACGAGGTGCTTTTTGGAAGCCGTGTGCAAACAGACGTATGGAGTCTGGGCCGATAAGTAAATCAGCTCGGAGGTAGGGATCCTGTTTTGGAGGCCATTTTCGGTAACTTCAAGAGATTGTAGGTAAACAACCGTACTTTGTTCTACTTCTTGTTGTATAGGGATTCTTTCAGAAATGGTTGTTTTGGGCCATACGGCAGGCCGTAAAGAAACAAACCAGCCTCCGACATAGACCATTAGGACGATCAGCGGATACTCTGCCAAGGCGTATTGCAACGTTCTGTCAAAACGGAAGGTATGCTCATACCACATTGCTGAAATCGCCCAGACCAATGCTGGATATAAAAGAAAATGGAGCAAAGCGGGCAATACCACAAACCCCGGAATTTTCCACCATCCGGTGATTTTTCCGGCCTTGAGGAACACATATTGAATCAATAACAGCGGGATAAACAACCACCAGATCAGACTAAATAATAAAGACTCGGAAAAATAAAAATGGTATTTCTGGAAATGGGCTTCTAAATAATCTTGAAAAATGGTCAATACAATCGGAACGAAGGCCAAAAATGCCACCAAGACGATTTTGCTTTTATCAAATCCAGAGGCGATTCGAAGGGATTCTTGGCGAGGGCGCATACTCCGAGCAGGTTAATCTGTTTTGACCTTGTTCCGACCAAGCGATTTGTCGTCCGGTGTAGAGTCAGCAGGTAACGGCATCATGGACTTCAGCCATTTATTTTCTGTTTCCAAGGCTGCCAATCGTTGTTGTAACGGTGCGGTAGCCTCCGACACGGCTTCTTGCATCATGCCTTTTAGCTCGGAGGAAGACATGGAGTTGTCTTCTTTCTGCCCCCACATTTTGGCATCTAAGTCCCATTTGTATCGTCTGGTTTTGGCCACAATGGAGGCAATGGCAACGGCGGCTCCCATCATGATGGCTATAACGGGGATGAAATTTGGATCCATAGTTTTAGGCTTGTTTTATGGGAGTTGGGTTCTTCCCGATGGAGCGCTCGGTTTCTTGGCCGGGAATCTGAAGGTGGAGAAATTCTTGTTGCGCAACTTCTAACTGAGCAAGGCGCTCACGTAGGGGGGCATTACCTTTTTCTACGGCTTCTTCGATTAAGTGTTTTAATTCGTTGGCAGAAAAGCCTGCATCGTCAGAGAGACTTGGTTGCCGACGGTATTCCATCTCCAGCTTCATCCGCTTAAATCGTAAGACCATCCCAACAATGGTGATTGGTACGGCGGCAATGGCCATTAAAAAAATGATAATGCTGGGGTGTACCATAACGATAAAAATTTGGGGTTATGCCTGAACTTTGGCCTTCCCTACGGATTTTTCTATGTCATTTTCCGTGGCCGAAGACGGGATGTCTGTGGTAGATTTAAGAAGCCGGAGTTCTCCTTCCAAGTCTGCTACTTTATTTTGCAAAGGTAGGGTTGCTTCTTCCACCGTTTGACGAATGAGGCTTTTTAATTCAGCAGAGGTAAGGGAATTGTCCGACGTACTGCTTTTTAGTTCCATTCGTTCACGGTGTTCTAAATCTAGCTTATACCGTTTGTGCCGGAGGGACATGGTGACAATGGTGATGGGCAAGACAACAGCTGTGCCCAATACGATAAACAATTCTGCTAAGTTTTCCATGGTAGGCTTGAGGGTTTTAGTCAGATCGTTACGGAACTTTAGGGCGTGGGTTACAGCATGAAGGTGAAATAATTTGCGATAGCGTCCTAAAAAGTTTTTTACGACTCTGTAACCCTATTTTTCTATTTACAAACTTTCAAATAGAAATTTAATGATTTAATTCATGCCATCTGTAATGTCATAACAAGACACCGCGCTTAGGATATTCCGTATATGTTGCCATTTTTATCCACGCGATAGAAATGTATGAGCCGCTTATCGCTATTTTCAAAAGGCATTCCCCATTCCTTAAACAGCAGGTGGTGGGACGGGTGGGGGTAACTGCGTAAACAACACGGCCAATTCCGCCACCTTCTCGGCAGGCTCCCAGCCAGTCATGCCTTGTCGCCAAACCAACGAGGCGGTTTTTAGATGTCCGGAAAGCACCTGTTGTTGCAAGGTCTGGAGGTCGTAAGGGCCAGTCGCTTGACCATTCACCGCCACATGAAAAGATACATTGGGAACTGGCGGCGGCGACATCGCAGAGACGGGCTGTTGTTGGAAGGCTTGCCCCATTTGATTCGCCATTTGCCAGCCCACGCCGGCACCAAAAGCCCCGCCAGCCAATCCACCCGGTTGTTGTGCCATGTCCGGAATGCTATTGGCCGTTTGAAATTGCATATAGGCATTTAAATTGCCCGCCACTCCCATACTCGTCCGTTTGTCTAATACTTCTTCCACCTCCGGCGGGAGCGAAATATTCTCTACCAACATCTTGGTGAGCGTAAGCCCATATTGTTCAAACTCCGGAGCGAGCCGCTTGGTGAGAAATTCTCCTAATTGATCATAATTTCCTGCCATGTCCAAGACCGGGGTTTTTGCGGTACCAATTAAGTTGGTAAAACGCGAGACCACAATATTGCGCAGTTGTTGGGTGATCTCCTCCGTTCCAAAGTTTGAATCTGTTCCCACCACTTCCGTCAGAAATTGGGATACATTTTGGATTCGTATGGCATAGGTGCCGAAGGCTCTTACCCGCACCGGACCAAACTCGGGGTCACGAACCATGACCGGGTTCTGCGTGCCCCACTTTAACTCGGTGAATTGGCGGGTAGTCACAAAA
The DNA here is from genome assembly GCA_016788705.1 of Bacteroidetes Order II. bacterium. Taxonomy (NCBI): domain Bacteria; kingdom Pseudomonadati; phylum Bacteroidota; order unclassified Bacteroidota Order II.; species Bacteroidota Order II. bacterium. The sequence goes on along the minus strand of JAEUSQ010000008.1, from coordinate 9,185 downwards.
TATACCTCAGCCTTAAAGGGGCTTTCGAAGCCATATTTCCACCCTTGTAAGGTTGAGAGGACGGGCAGATTTTTGGTCTCTAACGTGTATGTTCCAGGACCGAATACATCGGCAAGTTTTCCTTCATTGATCAATACGGCTGCTTGTCCTTCGCGAACAATTAGTTTTGCTCCGTATTTTATTTCGTTTTGATGTCGTTCAAACCGGAACACCATCGTGTCTCGTGTGTCGTCCATCCACTCAATAATGTCAATAAATTCGCCTGAGATGCGGCTCCAAAGGGACATGGCTTCGCTCCTGAAAAGGGGTGATCTGGAAAGTTATTGTTTAAAATGGCTGAACAAATATACTACGCAAACGCATTCTGTCCAACTTTCGTTCCATCCACTTTGGTTGAACATCTTTGATTTCTGAAAAGAAGTCATTAGCTCTTGGTGTTTGCAGATCGTCAGTTGTGTCCTCTGCCCTGTCAAAGAACGCCAGTTATGGCCAATAACCTGCAAGGCTGTACCTTACATACTGTATCAAAAATCCCTACACAGATTTGCAAGTGAACCGTATTTCCAAAATCCCAATGCGCTATTAGGTTTTAATATCTTCGGTAGTGGCCAAACAATGCTTATCGCTGGAGGTGCTTTCGACCTTTGTTAGCAAGATGCTTCATAGGTTGGAAGGCGTTTAATGAACAATGAAATGCACATTTATGCAATCTTATCGTTTTATCGTAAGACAAAAAGAATCATACGAGTATTGGGATGAAGGGCCGGAGAATGCAACAGCCCTTCTTTTTCTGCATGGGATGTTGGGAGACATTCGGAATTGGCAAGACAATGTGCTGCCCTTTACCGAGGCAGGCTATCGGGTTATTGCGCCCATTTTGCCTTGTTACCACTTACCACTCCGTCAAACCCACATTAAGGGATTGGTGGAATGGGTACATGGGTTCTTAAACACGATTGGTTTGCCTAAAAAACTGATCTTGGTTGGCAATTCGCTGGGTGGTCAGGTAGCCATGTTTTATAGCCGGAGTTACCCCCTTGAAGTTTCTGGAATGGTCTTGTCTGGTTCTGCGGGTATTCGGGAATTGGCGATGAAAAGTGAGTTTTTCCGGCGAAACGACGACGATTTCCTACGGATGCACGCAGGATTTACTTTCCACAATGCTGAAAAACACGTAACTCCGGAGTTGATGGAAGAAATGAAGGGGATAATCTCTAACCGCGAACAGGCCCTGCGCCTTATCGCCATGGGCCGTTCTTCCAAAAGTGATACTGTTTGTCCGTTTTTGGCGCACCTTCGGATGCCCACTTTATTGCTCTGGGGCGAGCAAGACCGTTTGACACAACCTGATGTGGCCGAGGAGTTACATGCACACCTACCGCATTCCACGTTGCGTTTTATCCCACAGTGTGGCCACGCACCGATGATGGAACAGCCGACTCTCTTTAATGAAGCGCTCTTGGGGTGGTTAAACGAACAATTTCCAGTGTTTGAAAACGAACGGCTTCACGAGAATGTGGCCCTTTAATACCTTTAGACAAAGGGGGAAATAGAAAAGCGTGGTGGGAACCGAGCGTCTTGGAGCATTCTCAAAGGTGGATGTCCTCAAGACAACGCTTGGTTCCCATTTTTTATATGGGTACGACGCAGTGTGGACATGGGGCTATTTCCCAGACCACTTAACCAGCATGTCCATCACTTTTCGATCGTCATAGGCCATCCCGACACCCATTTCTATTTCACCCGTATTTTGAGTGTGTAACAACTTCCCATCCGCAGCAAGAAAGTATAAATGGGGGTATCCTGAAATGGGCGGATACTTGGATAAAAAATCGGTATTTTCGTTTTCCTCACTAAAGTTCACCTTCATAATCAGGTATCGGTCTTGGAGCAATTGTGCCACCTGTTCGTTCTGTTTAAAGTAGCGAGTTAGGGCATGGCACCACGTACACCATTGACCGCCAACAAAAAGCATCACTTGTTTTTCTTCGGTACGGGCTTGTGCCAGTGTGGCCTCCAAGTCTTTTGCGGGATCCCGTTTGGGGTCATAATCGGCAACGGTGAAGCGAGGTGCTGGTTTTTTGCTCCAAATGTCTTCCAATTGGGTCTGTATGGTTTTCCAATTGGCAACATTATTTTTCAGTTGTGCATGGTTTCGTGCAAGCCCCTTAAAAGCTTCTTGATTGTCCTGGTCTTTTTTGGCCCATACAAAGTAGGTATCGAAGGCTTCTTGGTGCAAGCCAAGGGCTTCGGCGGTCTGGGCAAAATCCATCGCCACTTCTTTATCGTCTGGTAGAATTTTTCCGGTTGTTTTCAGGGCTTCGTAAGCAGTCTCCTTTTTAGAAAGTGCAAGGTATATTTTTCCGGCCAATTTTAGGTTATTGGCCTTTAAATCGGCGCGGGCAAGTGCCAGTTTATCGCCATTGATGGAGGTTGGGCGCCATTTCCTGTTGGCATCCTGTTTCATGTAGGAACGAAAAATTTCGGTATTTTCTGCTGTAATGGCTTTTTGTATAAAGGATTCGGCCTCTGGGGCAAAGCCACTTTCCAAAAAGGCACTCGCCAAGGTTCTATTGGCATAAGAAGCCATTTCTGGACTGAGTTCGGCATATTTGGTAGCCCAGTAGAACATCTTTTGGCGGTCTTTACAATTTTTGTATTGATTAAAGACACTATATAGCCGATAATCGTTTGGGACTACTTGTTCGCCATGTGCTTGTAAAAAGTCATTGATTTTGTCGCAGGAGGTTTCTCTGCTTTCCAATAGTTCGGATAACTTTAGCCGGATGGCCAATTCTCCGTTAGGGTTTTCCCGTAAGATTTTGTTTTTTAATGCAGTAAGTTCTTCTGTTTTGCCAAGTTGTCGCCAAAGAAAGGAAAGCCCTCCAAAGGTTTCGATTGGGTTTTGGGTGGTTGCCCACATGGTTTGTGCCAACCTACGGGCTTCTGTCATAACCTTTTCTTGGCCTTCGGTGGCCAGAGATTCCTTCAATCGGATGGTATGGGCAATCAGATTTTCCGGATGGGCTATCACTTCTGCCTGTAAATCTTTATTTTTCAGAATGTTTGTGGTAGTGGCATCATAATTACGCTCCGCATGGGAAAAAGCCCGCATGTACAGTGCATTTCGGAGTGGTTTGCCGGAAGGCTCGTAGAGGAGGAAATCCCACCAGTGACCTTCATTATCATCGGTTTTGTCCCCACTCCGGAATCCAAAAACGACATAAACTTGGTCCTGAAAAGCCGGAAGGGTTACTTGCCAGCGTCCGTTCTCTAGGGTCATCGGATAAACTTCAAAGGGTTTTCCGTTATGTATTTCCACCAGTTCCATTTGGCCAACCTTCTGTAATGTTGCTTTTGGTGAGGCGGGGTTATAGGTAATGACCACTAGTGTCGTTTGAAGCGGCTTCTCTGGTGATAAAATGACCGGAGAAGATGGGTTGTTTTGGGCAAAAGCCACCCCCCAGAAGAGAAAGAAGAAGGAAAACAATGGTTTCATAAAACGGACGATTTTTTTTTGGGATTTAGCCTAAGATACAACACAATTTTTGTCAATCCGTACTTCCCTGATAAATCTAACTGAGCACACCAATACTGGCTCTCTCTACCGTAAAATCCAAAGAATATACCAGCAATTGGGTAAAACCCGTGCAATATAGCCCGATGATGCTGTAACTTCTCCCCAAAGCGGTGCGTCTTTTTTGCGTCCCATTCCATTTAAATCTAACCTATATGAAGTCATTCTTTTCTTTATTGTTCTTATTGCTCGTTACCATATCCGGCATACGGGCGCAGGAAAAAGCATTAAGCATTCCCCATACCGTCCATACCTTAGACAATGGGCTAACCGTGATCCTTCATGAAGACCATACGGTTCCTATGGTGACCGTCAATGTATGGTATCATGTGGGATCTTCTTATGAAAAGCCCAAGCGTACCGGATTTGCGCACCTTTTCGAGCATATCATGTTTGAAGGCTCTGGGAACGTCAAAGAAGGTGACTTTGATAACCTACTAGAGGCCGTTGGGGGGAATAACAATGGCTCTACTACCCAAGACCGCACCAATTATTACGAAACCTTGCCCGCCAATGCGTTGGACTTGGCTCTATTCTTAGAAAGTGATCGAATGGGTTATCTGCTGGAAGCCATGTCTCCGGGAAAAGTGGATGGCCAGCGGGATGTGGTCAAAAATGAGCGCCGCCAGAGCTACGAAAACCGCCCATATGGCATGGCCTTTCAGACAATTTTAGAGAACTTTTATCCCAAAGACCATCCCTATAATTGGCCCGTTATTGGGTATATGGATGATTTGACGGCCGCTTCCTATGAAGACGTGGTAGAGTTTTTTAAAAAGTATTATGCCCCAAACAATGCCGTCCTCGTGATTGCGGGTGATATTGAGCCCGCCAAGGCTTTGGAAAAAGTAAAATACTGGTTCAATGAAATTCCGCAAGGCGAAGCGGTGATACGTCCAACGGCCCCCGTCTTCGGGTTGCTTGACGAAAAGAAATTGACTATCGAGGACAATGTTCAGTTACCACGTCTTTATTTGGCCTATCAAAGCCCGGCGCGTTATGCGCCCGGAGATGCGGAAATGGATGTAGCTGCGGATGTATTGGCCAATGGTAAAAATTCGCGCCTCTACAAACGATTGGTTTATGAATTACAAATTGCACAGAATGTTAGTGTTTATCAGGATGGAAGTGCTTTAGGTGGCATGTTTATGGTGGTGGCCACTGCACGCCCAGGCATTAAACTGGCACAATTACAAGCGGTCATAGACGAGGAAATCGGAAAATTAACGACCACCGCACCAACCGAACGCGAAGTACAGCGGGTTATCCACCAAAATGAATCCAACATCCTTCGTCAAATGGAGTCGCCGATGGCCAAGGCAGAGATGCTACAGTCGTATTATCGCTTTGCCGGAAATCCTGATTGGTTGAACGAAGACTTTAGCCGCTATAAAGCCCTTCAACCTTCCGATATTTCGGCGTCGGTCCGTCAATACCTAAATCCAAAAAAGCGCGTGGTGTTGAGTGTAGTTCCCAAGGGCAAGACAGACTTGGCCATCCAATGACATAAGGCATATCTGAAAAAAACTGCCAATATTTATTGATTATACAACCGATTAAAAATAAACTTTTATGAAAGCTATTCTTGCTTTTTTTCTGGGGCTGTTGCTTACCGTGCATTCGCTGGTGGCACAAAAAGCCGATCGCACAAAGCCTCCTGTTTCGGAAGCGCCGAGAAGTCTCATGGTTCCAAAAGTGGAGCAATTTATCCTGAAAAATGGTGTAAAGGTATATTACCTCCAGAAGACAGGTGTACCGCATGTCTCTATCACGATACGGTCTAATGGCGGTACGGCCAACGACCCGGAAGACAAAATCGGGCTGGCAACGGCAACGGCAACGTTGATGCGTGACGGAGCCGGAAACCGCAATGCACTCCAACTATCTGATGAGATTGATTATCTCGGTATCATGCTTCAGAGTTATGCCAGTGCCGACGAAATGTCTGTGGGCCTTTTTACTCCGGTATCTCGATTGGATGCGGCTTTAGACTTAATGCGTGATGTGGTGCTCAAGCCCCGTTTCGAGGCTGCCGAGTGGGAACGTCGCCAGCGCGAAAGTTTGGTTGCATTGGCACAGGCGCACGACGAAGCCCGGATTATTGCCAGCACGGCCTTCAACCAATTGATTTATGGCAAAGCACATCCTTTTGCACGCCGGGCCACCGAATCTACGCTGAAGAACATCTCGATTGCTGATATCCAAGGGTTTTACCGCCAAACCATTACCGCCGCAAATTCTAGTTTTTTGGTGGTTGGAGACGTTGCCAAAGAAACCATCAAGGCCAAACTTGATGCACGTTTTGGCTTGTGGAAAGGAGGAACCGCAAAAAAGGTGACCATTTCTGATCCTGCTAAAACGATTGGGCGCACCCTCTATCTAGTGGACAAACCCGGTGCGGCGCAAACGGAACTGCGGTTTGGCAGTGCAGGTGTTCGTCGCAGTACCCCGGACTACTTTGCGATCACTATCATGAATACCATTTTGGGCGGATCATTTTCGTCGCGGCTCAACCAAAACATTCGTGAAACGCATGGTTATGCTTATGGCGCCAATTCCGGATTTTCGTTCCCGCGCTCGGTGGGGCACTTTATTGCATCCTCTGCCGTACAAACGGACGTTACTGATAAAGCCGTGAACGAATTCATGAAGGAACTCACCAATATCCGAAACGTCTCGGACGATGAAATGAACCGTGCCCGTAATTATGAAGCACTCGGCTATCCGGAAAACTTTGGGACCGTAAACGCACTCGCTGCCAATATATCAGAGAAAATTACCCACAACCTGCCGGATAACTATTTTAATACCTATGTACCGAATATTTTGGGGTTAACCAAGACCCAGATAGAGCGGGCGGCGCAACAATATGTGGATCCCGCGAATATGGTGATTGTGATGGTGGGAGACCTTTCCAAAATTCGTGACGGGATAGAAGCCCTCAGCCTTGGCCCCATTAAAGTATTGACAAAAGAAGAGGTTCTGGGAGCCATCCCAGTGCTAAAATAAGGATCAACGTATTGTATTCTGTATGCCCGGTTGGTTTTTACTGACCGGGTTTTGTTTTATACAAACGCTCATACACCATCAAACTGGCAAAAATGGGTGTTGTTGCGTGAAAACGATTGGCCTAATCGCAAATGCCCAGCCACTCCCAGTATTCCGGATTGGGCAAATTGTTACACATGGCTCCGCCCGCAGCATGTGCCGCCCCTTTTACTGGTGGCGGTGTAGCTTTTGGCAGTGCATTTCCTTTTGGCTTAGGCACGTTGGGACGGTTTTCTGTGGTGGATGCATCCGCAGGACGAACCGAAGTCTTCACAACTTCAAACACCTCTAATGTCAAGTTCGAGTGATGGAACCTTTAGCCGGATGAAAGCAGCGCCTGACTCTCTTACCGAACGGTTAAGCCGCCTTTATGCACCTGTGTATAGGCTAAGTATCCCAGCTATTAAGAACTGCGAAAAACAAAAAGGAAATACAGAGGCGTTTTCATCTTGTATCCATACGGAGATACAAAAAAATTTCGACCAACTACCTAAAAAAACCCAATCAGAAATTCGACGGTTAGAGAAGTTGATTGCAGGTTTTCATCAAACGAGTGCCACAAGTAAATCGGCTGTGGCAGCAATGACGACCACAACCAACACATCTGGATGTGGGACAGGTATTCAACTAACGGCCAAAGTATTGCTTACAGGAGCACACGATCAAGGTGTGCAAGTTGGTTCTGGGTACAATGGTACTGGGTACATGAGAGATAATCTGCGTTCACTTGGCCTATTACCAACAAGTGAACCATATTCGGGGAGTAATTATAACTATCCATATGTAGGAACATGTGGTAATGGTGCAACGGCACCTAATATTCTTGCTGTACCAGCCAACCAGTATGATGCCATTGTTGATTGGGTGATTGTAGAGTTGCGGAATTCGGCCTTCCCTGAACAGGTTGTGTATTCCCGTCCGGCTTTGGTACAACGAGATGCTGATATTGTGGACTTAGATAAAGTATCTCCGGTCAAGTTTAATATTGCTGCGGGTAATTATTATGTTGCTATACGACATCGTAATCACCTGGGCGTAATGACTGGTTCGAGCCGCTCAATTAGTAACACACCCATACATATTGATTTCACGCGTCTTCCTTGGGTAGAAAATGCTTACGGTGTTGACGCTCAAAAATCATGGATGAAGTGTAAATGAGTATCCCAAATACCCGGTGAAACAAATCAACCTTGCTATGGACTTTGGCCTGGAGATGCCAATAGTGACAAAAAAGTAGTATTTGATGCCGGTATTGATGGTAGCGACATTACAGCATATATGGCTCTTTTATGGCAAAACAATCTCTATGTGTCGCAAGATTTGAATTTAGATGGAATGGTTGATTGGAATGGTGAATTTGAACAGGTTCTTGCCACCACATTCCACCAATCAGCAAACCCCGGTACCGTAGATTATATAGCCTACGAACAGTTACCGGGTGGCGTATGGGAATTAGAGTTGATGGCTATGCTTGGCTATCCATTAAATCCTTCACTATCAGACTTAAAAAACCTTTACAGTGAGATTAGTTCAAAAACATCTCAGTTGACTCTTAATACTCCAACAGGTACTTTTAGTGGAGCGCCTACAAGGGGTGATCAACTTCGGCTAAAAACATCCCTGTCACTTAAAGGAAACAAGCCAACACCCGAGTATTATCGTGATTGGAGATTAAATTATAAATAGTGTATGATTAAGTACGTTGCTAATATCATGATTTTATTGGGTATGCTTGGTTGTAACCCAACTCAACATATTGTTGGAAATTATTACTCTGATAATAAATCAATAATTAATCGTGTTTTAAAAATTAATCAAGACGGATCTTTTAATTATTATGCACAGGGTGATTTGATTGATGCTTCAAGTTTTGGAACTTGGAAAATTTCTTATGATAAGAAATTAATATTAAATAGTGATGAGTCCCTTAAAACGGGAGTGATAGATTGTGTCGAAGAGTATAGCTCACCAATTGAATTATTAAGCGTCAAACTAATTGATGAGGGTGGATTACCTCTTGGTTATGCAGGAGTTCTCTTGAATGAAGATGGTACTAATGGATTTGCAGTGGACGAAAATGGTTATGGTAGTATTAAATTTAATGACTTGAAGATATTGACGATAAGTTATTTGGGAAATAAATATGAATATATTTTATCCAATCCCAAGAATAATAAATTAACTATTACGATAAGACTTCAAAGTAACGAGTCTATATTTTTCAATAATGAAATATGGAAAGTTCGAAAAAATAAGTTAATTAATAACAATAACTTGATTTTGCGAAAGAATTAAAAAACATGAAATAAAAATACACCTGCGATAATGGGAAGAATGTTTTGAGGGTGGACCCGCTGGCGGAGAAATACCCAGCATGGAGTCCGTATAATTATGTGCTCAATAACCCGCTGGGGATGGTGGTGACATGGTCCCATTTTCACGGACACAGCGTTAAGTTAGAAAAGTAGCGTTCCTCAAAGTTGTCGGGGCAAAGATAGCCCAGTGCCGAATGCCTCCTTTTCGGGTTGTAGTAGCACGCTATGTAATTGAAGATTTCCGT